>JAFRLD010000185.1 GCA_017431395.1 Bacillota bacterium
TCCCGGCGGCCATCCAGCCGCGACCCGGTCCAGGCTCCGATCCCTCCGCCGATCTGCAGCGCCGATCCGGCCCGGCCGACGGAGCCGCCGGTCAGATAAGCCAGGCAGGTGCTCAGGAAAATGAGGGGCGCGATCCAGGGAGAGACGGGCTTGTTTTCCTGAACCAAGCGAAACAGAGCGCCCGTGGACAGGTCTTTATCCCCGAGAATGCCATCATATAGAAATACGATCAGAAGACCGGCTGCCGGCAGCAGGTACAGCAGGGCCGGCTGGCCCAGGCGGGTCTGATCACAAATTTGGGTACAGGCATAAAAAAGAACGCAGGCACCCCCGCCTAGAAGACCGATCAGGACGCTTGCCAGTAAGGCATGCAGCAGGGAGTTCCGATCATCCACTTCGCCCACCCCATCTCTTCGGAGGTTTGAGGTTCGCGCGCTTCGTCCGGCGGGCGGATCCCGCAGCTGCGCCTGAAGCGGCCGCAGAGGATCTCGAGCCGGTGCCGCTTCGCTGCCCGGCAGGAGAATCCTTGGCCGGTTTCGAGCCGGTGCCGTTTCCTCCACTCTGCCCGGCTTCCTTGCCCGGATGCCGGCGCACCGTGCGGTCGCCGGAGGTTTTCGCTACCGGCTGGGCGGACTTGTAGTAATGCGGGCAGTCGGTTTTGTGGCAGTCGCGTTCGGGATCGGCATGGAGACAGCGCTCTCCAGCCTTTGCGCAATAAGCCCAATCTTCTTTGTCTGATACGAAAGCTCTGCTCATGAGGTCCCCCTTCCGGAAAATAACTGATTCCATTGTAAATGAAAGCGACTTAAGAAGCAAACGTGTTGTTGGAAGTGGAATTTTCTGTTATGATACAGGGTAGAGATAAAAGAACAGACTTTTTTATGAAGGTATAGATAGATGAGCGTAGGAAAAAAAGCAATAATCGCATTGATCACCCTGATCGTACTTGCGGCGGGGATCATCAGTATGTATGCATACTACCATATGAAGATCGACTGGATGCGGGCTGCCGCCGTACAGTCGATGCGGGAGAGCGTCGATCTGGCGGATTACGGGAAGAAGGAACAGAAAAAGATCAATAAAGCCCTGGACGCCGGGGAGGAACAGATCATGGTCAGCGACCGGCAGTATGAGATCGACATGATCACGACGGAGGTCGAGAGCACGATCAGCGAGATCCCGACGATCAAAGACCGGCAAAAGGCCGGGCGAAAGAAGCTGAAGAAGCTGGCGTCGCTGGATGATTACCGGGAAGCCGAACGAAAAGAAGTCAAAAGCATCCTGGACAAATTCAAGAAAAAGATCAACAAAGAAACCGACAAGAAGGAAATCGATAAACTCGTGAAGGAAGCAGACCGGCGGATCGCCAAGATCAAGACCGACGAAGAGCTGGACGCAGAGGAAGAGGCCGCAAGACAGGCTTACTTAGAACAGCTGCGCCGGGAGGCTGAGGCGAAGGCGAAGGCCGAGGCCGAGAAGAAAAAGAAAGAAGCAGCCAAGAACGATAAGAAGTCAAAGAAAAAGGGTAAATCAGGAGAGTAAGCAGGAGATGGAGGAAGAAAGAATCTATATCGATCAATTCGCATGGACCAGGATCCTGGCCTGCTTTTGCGTGATCCTACTGAATTCGCTCTATGCAGGAAACGGGTATTTCGAGGCGAGCATGACCCCGGGTGAGGTGGTCTGGACAAAACTCATGGAGAATTCGCTCATGTGGGCGATGCCGACCTTCCTGATGATCACAGGAGCCCTTCTGATGGACCCTGCACGGGAGCTGCCGCTGAAGAAACTGTTCGGGAAATATCTGCGGCGGGTCGTATTGGCACTGGTCTGCTTCACGCTGATCTGCCAGATCCTCGGCTATAAGATGGAGGGTGAGGAAACGATCCTGAGCGGATGGCTCCTGGACCTGCTGAACGGAACGAGCTGGGCACATATGTGGTATCTGTATCTGGTGATCGGCCTGTATCTGATGATGCCTTTTTACCGGATGATCGCCCAGAAAGCGGACGAGACCCAGATGGACTACCTGATCCTGGTGCTCATCGTGTTCACTTCGATCGTGCCGGCCATCGAGTCACTCGGGGTCGGGATCGGATTCTATATTCCGACGATGCTGGTGTATCCGGTATATACGATCCTCGGATACCGTCTGTTCAGCCGGCCGATCCGGCCGATCCTGGCGGTCTGCCTGCTGGTGTTCTGCACGCTGGCGATCCTGGCCCTGACCTGGATGCGGTACGGGACGGATGCGCTCGCTGCGTTCGATACGGATTCCGGCAACCAGCTGGACATCCTGACCAGCTATTCTTCGATCCTGGTCATCGGACAGACGGCGGGTCTGTTCTCGCTCCTGAACCGGATCAAGACCCCGGTGGCGGAGCTTGGCAGGGCTGCGGACGAGAGCACCTTCGGCATCTACCTGATGCACATGATCGGGATCCACATGATCATGTGGTGGGCGAACCTTAACCCGTACTGGTACGGGCCGTTCACGTTTATCCTTATGGCGGCAGTGCTGTTCATGGTCTGCTTCGGGATCACCTGGCTCATCCGCAAGATCCCCAAGGTAGACCTGCTGTGACCGGCGGCCGATGCCCCCGTTTTAAAAAGGCAATAACCCCTTCTGGTGCAGTTTATTCTGCACCTTTTTTCATGAAACTTTCACAAAAAACCCATGCACGGTCGTTGAAAAGATGGTGGTTGCATGGTAGAATTAGAGTGCATTTTTGTAGATTATCACAAAAACTGGAGGAAAGGGATTTTGAACAAACGTGGTAGAAATATAACCGTATGGATCGTCATATTCGCATTGGTGATCGGTTTCATATGGTTTTTTAATCTGGATACTGAAACGCCTATGAAAGAGGTCAAGGAATCCACGATGATCGGCTACCTCAAGAGCTATGAGGTCGAGAGCGTCCGGGTGGAGGAGACGAAGATCACGGCGGAGCTGAAATCCGGAGAAACGGTCTACACCTACGTCAACAGCGCGGTGGACATGAGCTTCATCTATGAGGACTATATCATGCCGCAGGTCAAAGACGGGGGACTGAAGCTGTCGAGCCCGGCGCCAAAGAAGGAGTCCATCTGGATCAGCTTGCTTCCGACGTTGATCATGGTCGGTCTCATGGTGTTCCTGTTCTGGTTCATCATGCAGCAGCAAGGGGGCGGTGGCAAGGCCATGTCCTTTGGCAAAAGCAGGGCCAAGCTTCAGAAAGGCGACCAGAAAAAGATCACCTTTGATGATGTGGCCGGCCTGAAAGAAGAGAAGGAAGAACTCGAGGAGATCGTTGATTTCCTGAAGCATCCGGCGAAGTACAACAGCCTGGGGGCGCGGATCCCGAAAGGTATCCTGCTCGTCGGCCCGCCGGGAACCGGTAAGACATACATTTCGAAGGCGACGGCGGGAGAAGCCGGCGTACCGTTCTTCACCATCAGCGGTTCTGATTTCGTAGAGATGTTCGTCGGCGTCGGCGCTTCCCGTGTCAGGGACATGTTCGATCAGGCCAAGAAGAACGCTCCGTGTATCGTCTTCATCGATGAGATCGATGCTGTCGGACGTAAGCGTGGCGCAGGCCTTGGCGGCGGACACGATGAGAGAGAGCAGACGTTGAACCAGCTGCTCGTTGAGATGGACGGATTCGCGGAGAATTCCGGGATCATTATCCTGGCGGCGACCAACCGTCCGGACGTACTGGATCCGGCACTGCTCAGACCGGGCAGATTTGACCGGCAGATCGTCATTGGCATTCCGGATATCGTTGGAAGAGAAGAGATCTTCCGCGTCCATTCGAAGAACAAGCCGCTGGATCCCAGCGTGGACCTTAAGGTGCTGGCCAGAAGGACTCCTGGCTTCACCCCGGCAGATATAGAGAACATGCTCAATGAAGCGGCGCTGCTGGCCGCGCGCAGAAACGGCATCCAGATCCGCATGGACGAGATCGAGGAAGCCATCACGAAGGTCATCGCAGGACCGGAGAAGAAGAGCCGCGTGATCAACGATGCAGAGCGCAAGCTGACGGCATTCCATGAAGCGGGACACGCTGTCGTGGCCCACTGCCTGCCGAAGACGGATCCGGTGCACCAGATCACCATCATTCCGAGAGGCATGGCCGGCGGATTCACCATGACCCTGCCGGAGGAGGATAAGAGCTACGGCACGAAGGAAGGGATGCGTGAGATGATCATCCATCTGCTGGGCGGCCGTGTGGCAGAGCAGCTGACACTGGATGACATCAGTACCGGTGCGAGCAACGATATCCAGCGGGCAACGGAAGTGGCCAGAGAGATGGTCACCAAGTACGGCTTCAGCGAGAAGCTCGGCCCGGTCAACTACAGTTCTTCGGATGAGGTCTTCCTGGGCAAGGATTTCTCCACCAGACAGAATTACTCCGAAGAGACAGCGAATGAGATCGACGAAGAGATCAAGGCCATCATCGAAGAAGCCTACGATGCGGCGACAGCGATCCTTGAGGAGCATATGGAACAGCTTACGGCGGTAGCCGAAGGCCTGCTCGCTGTCGAGACCCTTGACAGAGAGCAGTTCATCCAGCTGTTCAACGGAGAGAAGACCCCGCAGGAGCTGAACGAGGACCTAAAGGGCAAGATGGAAGAGATCGCGGAGAAGAACAAGCAGGAAGCCCGCGAGGCGAAGAAGATCCGCCGGCAGAAGGAACGCGAGGAGCGTGAAGCTGCGGAGCGAAAGAAGCTGGAGGATCTGGAGGCGTCCATCGAGGAGCAGGGGCGCAACGCCCGGTTCAAGCCAAAGGTCATGACCTATGACGATGTGACCATGACACCGAAACCGCTGAAGAGGGTAAAGCCTAAGGCAGAGGAGCCGGAGGATCCGGAAGAGCCAGAGGAACTGGAAGACGAGATCCTGGAGGACGAAGAGGTTCTGGACGAAGAGGTCCTCGAAGATGAGGAACTGCCCGAAGAGATCCCGGATGCGGAGATCGAGCCGGCAGAGGAAGAATCTGCAGAAGAGGAACCGGAAGAAGATACAGAGGGGAATGATCGCAAGTGAAAGTTATCGTAGAAGACTGCCTTAAACTGGACGCGTTCGAAAACGCGCAGGTGGCTGCCGGGAAAACGGAGCTGGACAATGAAGTCAGGAGCGTTTCCGTTTTAGACGCGGCTTCCGGCAAGGAGCTGAAGACGGAGAAAGCGCAGATCCTGCTGACCAGTTTCGCAGGTGTCCGGGAAGATGCGGACGCGCAGTGCGAGCTGATCCGGCAGGCGGCGAAACAGGACTGTGCCGCACTGGCGGTGTACCGGGTCGGACAGGGCCAGGCGATCAGGAAACTGGACCGCCGGGTCATAGCGGCTGCGAATGAGGTGGACCTGCCTTTGCTGATCATGCCCGAGACCGCAGCGTATTCCGCGGCGATCACATCTGTGATGGACCGGGTGCTGTACGGGGACAATTTCCGGAACAGCCTGATCAGCAACACGATCTTTCACCTGCTGAATTTCGAGAAGCACAGCAATTTCCAGTCGGCCGTCAAGGAGGCTGCCATCAATAATGATTTCCAGCTGATCCTTCTTAGCGAGGATTTCAACCCGGTGCTGACCATTGAGACGAGGCACCAGGCGACCATCCAGGACGCGATCCGGCTCGGCAAAGAGCGGGGCGTCGAGGCGGATTCCAGGGTCTACACGATGATCGATGTCAATGGTGTGCTGACCTACTGGGGCCCGGTCACCATCGGCAGCGAGAAATATTATATGTTCATCGTGGACAACGAGGATTCCTATACCGCCGGCGAGATCACGAAACTGGCGGAGATCATCCGTCTCGCTATGGGCATGTGGAAGTATACGCCGGAGAGGGATGCCCGGTCAGAGTTCATCAAGGCACTGATCCGGGGCAACAAGTCTTTGGCCTATACTCTGCAGGAGGAAGCGAAGATCGACGGGGCGGATATCGTCTGCGTGTTCTTTTCAAAAGGGATCGATAAGGACGTTGAGGGCCAGCTCTTCGCAGATTTCGAGAAGAAGACCGAGCTGGAGATCCTGAAGATCACCGAGAGCGACGAGACCTACGGGATGATCCTGAACGTCGGGGACGAAACCCTGCGGATGCAGCAGCAGAACGACTGCGTGACGCTGTTCAATAAGATGAAGGCGGGCCGCAAAGGCAGGATCTTCCACGTGACCGGCATCGGAAGCATCGAAGTCGCGGCGGACGGATACAAGCTGATCAACGAAAGCTGGTCGTTCGTGCAGAACGTCTTCCCATACAAGCGCGTATTCACCAAGTATGAGCTGGCGCTCGTATCGAACTGCATCAATATCCAGATCCAGGGCGGGTTCGTCAAGAAGAATTATGTGGAACTTCTGGAGCCGTTCAAGGAGGCGACCGACCACAAAGGCAGGCAGC
The DNA here is from genome assembly GCA_017431395.1 of Bacillota bacterium. Classification (GTDB taxonomy): domain Bacteria; phylum Bacillota; class Clostridia; order Peptostreptococcales; family Anaerovoracaceae; genus Lentihominibacter. Next base: position 6,386 of record JAFRLD010000185.1, read on the forward strand.
TCCTGGATACGCTGGAGACGTTCGTGCTTGACGCGGGAATGAACAGCGGCAAGACGGCCGAGTTCATGGACATCCATACGAATACGGTCCAGTACCGGCTAAAGAAGATCAACGAGATGCTCGGGGTGGAGATCACAGGCAACCGGGTCATCCCGGGCCTGACCATGGCACTGGCGCTGAAGCGGCTGGAGCGGGCGGTCAGTTAGGGGCCCGATGCAAAGGCTGGACCAGCCTTTGCGACCATATTATTAAGTCCATTATTGTCAAGTATTCATATAAGGAGCGTAATATGTATTTCAACTATCTGGAGAAGGCAGACCCGGAAGTGGCTGCTTCAATCAAAAGAGAAATCAATCGGCAGGAAACGAAGATCGAGATGATCGCTTCTGAGAACTTCGTCAATTACGAGATCATGGAAGCCGCCGGAAGCGCGCTGACCAACAAGTACGCCGAAGGATACCCGGGCAAGCGGTACTACGGCGGATGTGAGTTCGTGGATGAGGTAGAGCAGCTGGCGATCGACCGTGCCTGCAAGCTGTTCGGAGCGGACCACGCCAACGTGCAGCCCCACTCCGGAGCCAACGCCAATACTGCAGTCTATCAGGCGGTGCTGGAATACGGCGACACCGTGCTGGGCATGGACCTCAGTAACGGCGGACACCTGTCCCATGGATCCCCGGTCAACATCTCCGGCAAGTCCTACAATTTCGTATCCTATGGACTGGGTGAAGATGAGAGGATCGACTACGATGACGTTCGTGAAAAGGCTAAGAAGCATCAGCCGAAGCTGATCGTCGCAGGCGCTTCCGCTTATCCGAGAGCGATCGATTTCAAGACCTTCAAGGAGATCGCGGACGAGGTCGGCGCCCTGTTCATGGTCGACATGGCCCATATCGCAGGCCTGGTCGCGGTAGGCCTTCACGAGAATCCGGTTCCGTACGCGGACATCGTAACGACCACCACACACAAGACACTGAGAGGCCCGCGCGGCGGCATGATCCTCTGCACGGAAGATCTTAAGAAAAAGATCAACTCCGCAGTATTCCCGGGAACCCAGGGTGGCCCGCTGATGCACATCATCGCGGCTAAGGCTGTCTGCCTGAAGGAAGCGCTGGAGCCGTCCTTCAAGGATTACCAGCAGCAGGTCATTGATAATGCCCAGGCACTGGCCGAAGGCATGATCTCCCACGGATTCGACCTCGTCTCCGGTGGCACGGACAACCATCTGATCCTGGTGAAGCTGCTGAACAAGGGCGTTACCGGCAAGGTCGCAGAGAAGCTGCTGGACGATGCCAACATCACCACCAACAAGAACTCCATCCCGAACGATCCTGAGAAACCGTTCGTGACCTCCGGCCTGCGGATGGGCACACCGGCCATGACCTCCCGCGGCTTCAAGGAAGACGACGTGAAGCTTGTGACCGATGCGATCGCACTGGTCATCGA
>JAFRLD010000186.1 GCA_017431395.1 Bacillota bacterium
CCGTGCGGCAGCCGGATCGTATGGACCACTTCGTCACCATCCTCCTGTACGTCGACCACCTCATAAGGGCCGAGCATGCCCAGATCGCAGCTTTGCCCGCCGCCCTCAGGGAAGAAGGCGGTACGGTCCAGTGTGATGTCGAAACAGGACGGAGCAGCTGAGGAGCGAACGGAAGAAATGATCGCATCCCAGTTTTTGATATAAACATCCTGCTGATATAGTTTCGTTGTCATGACGGAAGTTCCTTTCATTTGTTATAAGTTTATGCATAATTGCAAAAAAATATTACCTTTTTCCCGCAAGAAAGTCAATCTGGAGTGTTAGATTTGTAACAATTGGTATATAATAATGTTGCGATAATTGAGAAGGCCTCTGAGGATTTTTTTGCGGTACTCATAAAGTTGCACGCCTTACTGTTTTGCGGACGATCCACGGCCAAAACGGCGAAAAAGGCTAAAAATCCGCATTTTCATGGGTTTTGCAAAGGCTGTTCGAGAAGAACAAAAAACCTGTGGATAACGATAACCAAAAAATAACACTTGACAGGATAAACGTTGAAATTTCAACAACAGTAAAATATTGGTTATCCACAACCACCATTGGAAAAAATCGTATACAATTTTCGAAATCCTGTGGATAAACCGTGGAATCCTTAAAAAATTGAGGATTTCGGATTGTTGAAAGAGGCACCCAAAAAAAAGAACATAGGTCGACATAAAACCAGTTTCAGAAGGTGACAAAAAAATGTTAAAAGAAAAAATCGTTTATAAAAATGAGCTCCCGGTAAATGTGATCACGGCGAACATCGAAGAGTACCCGATCCATTTCCACGATGACATGGAAGTCGTCTATGTTCTGGAGGGAAACATCATGATGCGCAACGGATATTACACATATTCGCTGCGGCAGGGGGATATTTATATCTTAAACGATCGCGAGATGCACAGCTTCGAAAGCACAGGCGAAGACAATATGGTCATGATGCTGCAGATGGATCTGACGTATTTCTCCCGGTACTACGACAATCTCAAGAACAATTTTTTCGTCACCGACACAGAGGATGACAGCGATGGAAGCCTGGAGGTCCTTCGGAACATCCTGGCCAGGATCATGATGGAGATCCTGCAGAAGGGGTATGGGTATGAGCACAAAGTCATTGAGAGTACCCACAATCTCATCGCCTGCCTGATGGCGGATTTTCAGTATTTCGTGATGGAGGACGGCAAGTTCAAGAACGAGAGCAGGAACAAAGGAAACAAGATCCTCGCCGGCCGCCTCAACCGGATCACAGATTATATGTATGATAATTACAACCGCAAGCTGACCCTCAGTGAGATCGCCGAGCGCGAGCACCTTAGTATTTATTACCTGTCGCACATCATCAAAGAGGCGACAGGGCTCAGCTTCCAGGACCTGCTCAGTTATATCCGGGTCGAGGAGTCCGAGAAACTGCTGCTTGGAACCAATAAGAAGATCGGTGCGATCGCTGAGGAGACCGGTTTCTCTGCGGTCAGATACTACATCAAACACTTCGAGCAGTGGTTCGGGATGCACCCGCTTGAGTATAGAAAGAAATATATCGGCAAGATCTTCAGCCGTGAGATCGAAGCGCGCTACACGTTATGCCCGCCTGCCCAGATCGAGGAGGCGATCCGCCGCCAGGTCACAGGAGTCTATGCGGATTACGTGGATAAGCTGAAGATCAAGCCGGTGATCGTCAATGTCGATACCTATGATGATTACGCGGAGGTCCTTAAGGGCAGACCTGCACTGGCGGATATCCTCGAACGTCCGGCGAATGCGGTCCTCGCGGTCCCGTACCAGCGGCTGATGAACATGAATGAGAATGTCGTGGCCTCCGGGGACAACTATATTGTTACGACCAGGTGTAAATTCCCGGGCAAGCTGAACAGTTTAAGCATTCTTATGTACAGCTTCGATGAAAATATCGTACGATCGCTGAAACGGATCGGTTCGCAGGATGACCTGCTGCGGATCAGCCGGCATTATGATGAGGAGTCGGAGTTCCTGATCCGGTGCAACGGGTTTGACGGTGAGTTCCGGATCGTCCGCTGGCGCCTGGAGGCAGGGAACATCATCCGCCGCATAGAAATGTCAAGCAATCCGCAAAAAGATACAGATCTTCGGGACAGCCTGCTGAATGAGCTCTCAGCGGATGCGAAAGTATCTACTGAAACATTCACGGCTTCCGACTCTCTGAGCATCCGCGCGGTGTTCAAGGGGATCGGCGCGGAACTGGTTCTCATAGACAGCAAATAAGTCCCATAATGGGGCTTATTTATTATTGAAATGAAGCTTGGACAAGGATAAGATATATTCAGAAAATTAAAAACGCTTATTTTAATATAGTTTTTTCTGGAGGTATTTAAGATGAAATTACTTATTATCGGAGCAGGCGGAGTAGGAACTTCCGCAGCGAAAATCATTGAGAGAGCCGGAGCAGAAGGTGACTGGGCTGAGAAGGTCGTAGTATCTGACTATGACATCGAAAGAGCCAAGAAAGTCGCCAACGAGATCTGCGGTGGCGGCAAGTTCGTACCGGCCCAGATCAATGCGATGGATGCCGAAAGCATCAAGGCTGTTGTCAAAGAACATGGCTGCGATTTCGCGATGAATGCCTGCGATCCGAGAATGAACGAGACCATTTTCGATACATGCCTGGAACTCGGGATCGGTTATCTGGACTGCGCGATGACGCTTGGTACAGAGCACCCGGAGAAGCCGTATGAACTGTCCTACATCAAGCTGGGTGATTATCAGTTCGCGAAGCAGAAGGAATGGGAAGCTTCCGGCAAGATCGCGATCTGCGGATCCGGTGTTGAGCCCGGTATGGCTGACGTATTCGCTAAGTACGCTGACAAGCACCTGTTCGACAAGATCGACAGAGTCGACGTTCGTGACGGCGACAACTACGGCAACACAGATTCCGACTTCGGATTCTCCGTATGGACGACCATCGAAGAATGTCTGCAGCCGCCGGTCATCTGGGAAAAGAACGAAGAGTTCCCGGAAGGTCACTGGTTCTGCACAGAGAACTTCTCCGAGCCTGAGATCTTCAACTTCCCCGGCGGAATCGGCGATGTAGAAGTTATCAACGTCGAGCACGAAGAAGTACTGCTGGTACCGAGAGAGATCGACTGCAACAGAGTTACTTTCAAGTACGGCGTACCGGCTGACTTCCGTAAGAAGCTGCTGGTCCTGAAGGAGTACGGCCTGGCTGACAAGAGAACCAAGATCAAGGTCGGCGACAGCGAGATCACTCCGAGAGACTTCGTCTGCAAGGTCATCCCGTCTCCGGTAGACGCGACCATGACCATGACAGGCAAGGGCTGCGCCGGCACATGGGTCACCGGCTGGAAGGATGGCAAGTACAGAAGCGTTTACCTGTATCAGATCGCTGACAACCAGGAATGCATCAAGAAGTACACCACCAACTCCGTCGTTGCTCAGACTGCGGTAGGTCCGGTCATCATGATGGAACTGATCGCTAAGGGCATCTGGAACGAAGCAGGCGCCTGGGGCCCGGAACACTTCGATCCGGATCCATTCGTTGAGAGACTGGCTAAGTACGAGTTCCCGGCAGGCATCAAGGAAATGGATTCCGAGTATGCTGACGAGCTGAACGAGAAGGCATTCCTCGATGCAGTAAGCAAATAAGCTTGAGCTAGACCAATACATAAGATCATAAAAAGAGAGCGGAGCAGTTCACTTAATGTGAGCTGCTCCTTTACTTGCGAATTTATATCTGCTGGTGTAAACTGAATCCATGGAACTACAGGAGTTGAAAACAGCAGAGCAAACAGCCGAGATCAAAACCGTAGATGTCATTGTTCCGTGCTTCAACGAGGCACAGAATATCGACGCGTTTTATGATGCGGTCCAGCAGGTGGCGGAGTCCATCAGCGGGTATGACTTCTCATATATCTTCATCGACGATGGCAGCGAGGACGATACACTGGAGATGATCCGGGAGATCGCAGCCGCAGCGGTCACCGATGTGACCACCGTCAGATATATATCTTTCAGCCGGAATTTCGGCAAAGAAGCGGCGATGTATGCCGGACTGAAAGCATCATCAGAGTCCCGGGGCGGCCGGGGAGCCGATTACGCGGTCCTGATCGATGCGGACCTGCAGCACCCGCCGGAGCTGATCCGGGAGATGATAAAAACGATCGAGGAGACCGGCTGTGACAGCTGTGCGGCCCGGCGCGTCTCCCGAAAAGGGGAGCCCAGGATCCGCAGCCTGTTCGCCCGCGGGTTTTACCGGATCATGAACCGGTTCAGCGACATCGAGATCATCGATGGAGCCGTCGACTTCCGGATGATGGACCGGAGGATGGTGAAGGCGATCGTCAGCCTGCCGGAGACCCAGCGGTTTTCAAAGGGGATCTTCAGCTGGGTCGGCTTCGACACCCGGTGGATCGAATTCGAGAATGTGAAGCGGCTCTCCGGAGAGAGCAAATGGACCATGTGGGGACTCTTGAAGTATGCCATCGCCGGGTTCCTGGACTTCGCGGAGGCACCGCTGAAGTTTACGGGGCTTCTGGGCAGCCTGATCTCCGTAGGCGCCGTGATCTACCTGATCGTGGAGCTGCTGAAGACACTGATCGTGGGCAAGGATGTCCCGGGCTATGAGTCGCTGATCTGCCTTCTGCTGCTGTTTGGCGGGATGATCCTGGCAGTGCTCAGCGTGATAGGAGAGTATATCGGCCGGATGTACCTGGAGACCAAAGGCAGGCCGATCTATATAGAGAAAGAAAGCAACATAGATGATGAATGACGATTCGCGGATCAAACGAATATTCACCAGAAACAGATATGCCGCTGCGGCGTTTTTTCTGCCGGTACTGATCACAGTACTGGCATTTGCTGTGACCGGGATCTATCCGTTCGGGGAGAACCAGATCACGGTCATCGACATGTACCATCAGTACGTGCCGTTTCTCAGTGAGCTGCAGTATAAGCTGCACCATGGGGGCAGCCTGTTTTACAGCTGGGACGGCGCCGGAGGCTTTAACTTCTGGAATCTGCTCGCCTATTACGGGGCGAGTCCGCTGAACCTGCTGCTATTCCTGTTCCCCGAAAAGCTCATCGTCGAAGGAGTCACCTGCATTCTGCTCATTAAGATCGGTCTGGCGGGCTGTTTCATGTATCTGTTTCTCGCCGGGATCTGCGGGAATGAGGAACGGGTCTGGCTTCGCAGCAGCAGTGCCGGGGCCTGGATCCGCGTAGGCATGGGAAGCCTGTATGCGCTGTGTTCTTATACCTGCGCGTATTTCTGGTGCATCATGTGGATGGATGTGATGGCGCTTCTGCCGCTCATCATTCTGGGCCTTTACCGTCTCGTGGATGAGGGCAGGGGCACGCTTTATGCGATCAGCCTGGGACTGGCCTGCTTTTGCAACTACTATATCAGCCTGATGATGTGCATCTTCATCGTGCTGTACTATTTGATGCTGTACTTCAGCAAGAAGCGCGAAGGCGGCGTGCGGGGCTTCTTCCGGGTGACTATACGGACCGCCCTTTATTCCTGCATCGGTGCAGGTCTGGCCGCGCCCATGCTGATCCCGACTTATATCAGCATGAAAAACACCTACTATACCCCGTCGGAGATGCCTGAGAGCTGGTATTTTTACCACTCACCGACGGAGGTGGTGAACCAGCTTTTGCCGCTCGCCCATCTCAGCTTCAGGGAGGGACTACCGAATATCTGTGTAGGTCTCCTGGTCTGTATGATGCTGGTATGCTTCTTCGTCAGCCGGACGATCACGCTGCGCGATAAGCTCTGCCACGGGCTTCTGCTCGCAGTCCTGTTCTTTAGCCTGAATGTGAACGGCTTCGATTTCATCTGGCACGGGTTCCACTACCCGAACGAGCTGCCGTTCCGCTGGTCATTCGCCGTCTCTTTCGTGCTCGTAGAGATGGCCTGCCGGGCGCTCATCCGCCTGCCCGAGATCCGGCTGAATACGCTCTGGGCGATCCTGGCCGGCGGCCTGGGCTATTATCTCATAGCGGTCCGGATGCTCCAGAACTCTGAAGCGCTGGATGCTCCCGACGCATTCTTCTACATCGGCATCATGCTCCTTGGCCTATATACAGCGATCCTTGTGATCTGCCGCAAAGGCTGGTTCAGCTGCCGCACCGCTTCCCTGCTCCTGTTGCTCGTCATCAGCGCGGAGCTGGCGTGCACGGTGACGCTTTCTTTCGAGAAGGTCGGGAACGTGGAGCGTGCCCCGTACCTTGACGGAAGCAAGGAGATCGCAGAACTGACGGAGACCACTTCCGGTGAGTTCGCCAGAACGGAGCTCTACGACTGGTCGATCATGAACACACCGGCGCTGTACCATTATCGGGGGCTTTCGCAGTTCTCCTCTTCACTGAATTCCCATGCGACCGAGCTTATGGAAAAGATCGGTCTGGAAGGGGAACCGGGCAAGAACCGCTATAATTACGTGTTCTCCGATCCGGTGACGAACGCGATCCTGAATCTGAAATACATGATCTGCGCGGGCGAGCCGCTGGATGATCCGGGCTTCAAGGAAGGTGTGAGCGCCGGAGACTATACGATGTATGAGAATCGTCAGCCGCTTTCGGTAGGGTACATGCTCCCGAAGAGCATCCGGACCTGGGACCTGATCAGTACGAATCCATTCGATGTGCTGGACGACTATGTCCGGGCAGCTACGGACAATCAGGTCGAGAGCGTGTTCCGCGAGCTGGGAGCACCGGAGATCGAGACGTATTCTGCCGAAGTTACGGAAGAGGGGAATGGAGTTTTTACAGCCTACTCGGAGGATTCCGAGAGCGGAATGGTCCAGCTGACCTATGAGGCGGAGGAAGCCGGGTCTCATTACGTATACATCGAAGCGGATCAGGCGGAGACGATCGATGTCATCGATGAGCATGCGGACACCATATCCCTGCGCGAGGACTGCGGAGCGGTCGTGAACATCGGGCAGCTGCGGGAAGGAGAAGAATTCACGATAGAGGTCGACTTCGAGACCGATGGCGGCGGCAACATGCGCTGCCATGTCTGTACGATAGATGAGGAAGCATGGCAGGAGGCCTATGCCATGATCAGCCGGGACCTTATGGAAGTGGAAGCCTTCGGGGACACATTCATCGAGGGCAAGGTCCATGCTGCCCAGGAGGGGATCCTGACGACCTCCGTACTGAATGAGCAGGGCTGGAAACTCCAGGTGGACGGAGATGAAAAAACCATCGAATTGGTGGGCGGCGATTTCATCGCGGTGCCTCTCACTGCGGGAGATCATTCGGTCCGGCTTTCCTTCCGGCCGCCGGGACTCATCGCAGGCTGCGTGATTCTGCTCATATGCATCGGGCTGCTCGTCTGTTTCGCTCAGCTTCGCCAGAGATGGATAAGGCGCTGCAGGCAGTCTGAGATCTCATCCAGCGGGATCTGATTGTAAGAGAGAAGGATCAGGTCCGAAGACAGGACGACCGGGATGCCGAGGGATTCGGCATCCTTTTTTAATTGCTCAGAAGGCTTACTGCCAGCGACCTGCAGAAGCACGCTGATACCGGAGGAAGTATCCCTTACCCGAATAAAATCCGCCGCCTGTGAGCGGAAGGTGTCAATGACCCTGGAGAGTTTCTGGGCATAGAGCTTGCGCAGCTTGCGGAGATGGGTCTGGTACAGGCCGCTTTCCATGAAAAGTGCCAGCGTCAGCTGCTCCAGCTTCGAACAGGTCTGGGAATACCCCTCCAGCTGAAGGGAGAAACGCCCTGCGATCTGCGGGGGCAGGACCATGTAGCTGATCCTGACCGCAGCGAACAGGGTGCTGGAGAAGGAACCGAGGTAGATGACCCGGTCATCGTCCGTCAGGCTCTTTAGCGCTGGTATAGGACGGCCGAAATAGCGAAGTTCACTGTCGTAATCGTCTTCGATGATGAAACTGTCGTTTTCGATCGCCCAGCGGATCAGTTCGAAACGCCGGCCGATCGGCATCACGGATCCGGTGAAGGAATGGTTGGATGGACTGACATAGACTGCGGCACGGATGTTGGCCGGAAGCTTCTCAAGAACCAGGCCGTTATCTGCCACGGCTACCGGAGTGATGGCGAAGCCCCGGTCACGGAAGGTGCTGCGGACCGGCAGGTAACCGGGATCTTCCAGGGCGATGTGTTCCACCTGCAACTGGCGGAGGATCGTCGCCAGATGGCCGGTGATCTGCTGGGTGCCTGCGCCGATGAAGATCTGCTCCGGTCTGCAGGCCACGCCGCGGCTCTGGTAGAGGTACCCGGCGATCTCCGAGCGCAGCGCCATCTCCCCCTGGGGGTCCCCTTCGAAGAAGAGGGACGGTGAGTATTCGTTCAGGATCCGGTTCATGCATTTTTTCCATTTGTTGAAATCGAAACAGTCCGGATCGTAGATCCACGGGGTGCCGGGTGCGCCATCCTCTGAGCCGGATAACAATTTTTGCTCAAAATGGCTGTTTTCGGAAGGTACAGTACTTTCAAGAGCAGAGGCGTCGGGACCGGGATCAGAGGGATCTGCGCCGGCCGAAGCAACGTGGCCGACGTAATACCCGGACTGGGCACGGCTATAAATGTAGCCTTCCACCAAAAGCTGGTCGTATGCCTTCTCGATGGTCGTGATGGAGAGACCGATGGACTTCGAAAGGCTTCGAAGCGAAGGGAGCCGCTCGCCTTCGGTGATGTCGCCCCGAAGGATGGCGATCTTCAGATAGCGGTAGAGCTGCATGTAATAGGGTTCGTTCCTGGACTCGTCCAGCACGGGAAGGATGGCTTTCATAGGACACCTCGTATCGCCGATAGACGATTGTACACTAAAAAATAATTAGTTTTGTATATTTAATATAATACACTTTTCCTTTACAATAGTATAAACCCAAAAGGAAGATGAGAAAAGAGGAATGTTATGAGAATGCGAACAGAAGATTCAAAAGTATATCATGTGGTAATGACGGCGATGATGATGTGCATCATCATGGTCTCCATCATGCTGCTTCGGGTGCCCATCCCATTCACACAGGGCTATGTCAACCTGAGCGATGCCATGATCTTCATGGCGGTGATCATCCTGGGCTGGAAGTACGGGGCGGTCGCGGCAGGCCTGGGCAGTATGCTGGGTGACCTCATGTCCGGCTTCGCCATGTGGGCCCCCTGGAGCCTGGGGATCAAAGCGGTGATGGCCATCATCTTCGGCCTGATCATCCAGTCGGTAGCCGCCAGGAAAGCGGTCAGCGGCAGGGCCTTCGTTTCCATAGAGGTAGTGGGCATGGTCGTCGCGGGCCTGTTCATGGCGGGCGCCTACTTTGTCGCAGAAGGCATCATGTACGGCAACTGGCCGGTAGCCGTGCTTGGGATCCCCTGGAACATCGCCCAGTTCGCGGTCGGCGCCGCCCTGGCGGTGGCTCTGAATACGGCTCTGGCCAAGACATCGCTGCGGGGCCACATGGCCTACGCGCAGCCACAATAAGAAGGAGACTGGAATGTCTGCATTTATAGAGGTAGACGATCTTAAATTTGACTATATCAAACAGGATGGAACTTCCCTGCGGGCGGTCGACGGAATCAGCTTCCGGATCGAGCGGGGAAGTTTTACTGCCATCATAGGCCAGAACGGGTCCGGCAAGTCGACCCTGGCCAAGAACATCAATGCCCTCCTTCTTCCGACAGAGGGAAGGATCCTGGTCGACGGACTGGATACCGCTGATCCCGCCAGCCTTTGGGAGATCCGCCGGCGGGTGGCCATGGTCTTCCAGAACCCGGACAACCAGATCGTGTCCTCCATCGTTGAGGACGACATCGCTTTCGGTCCCGAAAACCTGGGCGTGGATCCTTCGGAGATCCGCCAGAGGGTCCGCTTCGCCCTGAAGGACGTGGAGATGGAGGAATACCGCAGGAAAGCGCCCCATCTACTGTCCGGCGGTCAGAAACAGCGGATCGCCATCGCCGGGGCCGTCGCCATGGAGCCCCAGTGCATCGTCTTTGACGAGCCGACGGCCATGCTGGATCCCAGGGGGAGAAGCGAAGTGCTGAAGGTGATCGAGAGGCTCCACGACAAGGGGATCACGACCATCCTGATCACCCATTTCATGGAGGAAGCCGCCCGGGCGGACCACGTGATCGTCATGAACAAGGGCAGGCTGGAAATGGACGGGACTCCCACGGAGATCTTCTCCATGCAGGACCGGCTGAAGGAGCTTTCTCTGGATGTTCCGGCCCCGATATATCTGGCCCGGATCCTGGGCGAGCGGGGCGTGGACCTTCCGCCGGGGATCGAGACGACCGAAGAGCTTGTGAGGTGTCTATGTCAATTACAGTAAAAGATCTGAC
>JAFRLD010000187.1 GCA_017431395.1 Bacillota bacterium
CATGACCGGATGCTCCTGGATGACTTCCTCGAGAACGTCCCAGACCTCCGGTCTGACCTTCTCGACCATGCGCTTAGCACTCTTGATGTTATGCGCTGTCCCGTTCTCTACGAGCAGCTTCATGATGAACGGCTTGAAGAGTTCAAGAGCCATTTTCTTCGGCAGGCCGCACTGATAGAACTTCAGTTCCGGTCCGACGACGATAACGGAACGTCCCGAATAGTCGACACGCTTGCCGAGCAGGTTCTGACGGAATCTGCCCTGCTTACCCTTAAGCATATCGGACAGAGACTTCAAAGGTCTTGAGCCCGGGCCCGTGACCGGACGGCCTCTCCTGCCGTTATCGATCAGCGCATCGACCGCTTCCTGCAGCATACGCTTCTCGTTTCTGACGATGATGTCAGGAGCATTCAGCTCGAGCAGTCTCTTCAGACGGTTGTTTCTGTTGATGACTCTTCTGTAGAGGTCATTCAGGTCAGAAGTGGCGAATCTGCCGCCGTCCAGCTGGACCATCGGACGAAGGTCCGGCGGGATGACCGGGATGACATCGAGAACCATCCACTCCGGACGGTTGCCGGAGACCCGGAGGGCTTCGATGACTTCCAGACGTCTGACGATACGGATCTTTTTCTGTCCGGTCGCCTTGGAGAGTTTTTCTTTCAGATCTGCACTCAGCTCTTCGAGGTCAACTCTCTCCAGCAGTTCCTTGATCGCGCCTGCGCCGATGCCGGCCTTGAATTTGATAGCCGGATCATCCATCGCTTCACGATACTGGTTCTCCGACAGGATCTCCATGTAGCTGAACCCGGAATTGCCCGGATCTGTTACGATGAAGTTGGCGAAGTACAGGACCTTCTCCAGCGTACGCGGGGAGATGTCCAGAACCAGGCCCATTCTCGACGGGATGCCCTTGAAATACCAGATATGGGAAACCGGAGTAGCCAGCTCGATGTGGCCCATCCGTTCTCTTCTGACTTTAGCCTTAGTGACCTCAACGCCGCACTTGTCACAGACGATGCCCTTGTAACGGATCCTCTTGTACTTGCCGCAGTGGCATTCCCAGTCCTTGGTCGGTCCGAAAATACGTTCGCAGTACAGGCCGTCACGTTCCGGCTTAAGCGTTCTGTAGTTGATCGTTTCAGGCTTGGTCACCTCTCCATGAGACCAGCTGCGGATCTTGTCCGGCGAGGCCAGTTCTATTTTCAGGGAGTCAAAATTGTTCAGTTCGTAATTACTTTCGTCACGCATTACTTAAATACCCCTTTCCTTATTCCTCATCAGACTCGATCTCAGCATCTATATCGAAGTTTTCGATGTCGCCGAGGTCCGGTTCTTCCTCTTCGTCTACGGACTTCAGAGCTTCGTCATCCGGCTCCAGGTCTTCATCCTCAGGGAAGTCCTCTTCCTCGTCATACTCGTCTTCGTATTCTTCTTCTTCTTCGTACTCTTCACGGGCACGAAGTTCTTCTAACTCCGCATCGACGATCCGTTCGATCCCGGCGAATCCACCGACATCGTCTCTATCCTTGATCTCGATCTCTTCGTTATCCTCAGACAGCACCTTCACATCCAGGCAAAGGCTCTGCATCTCTTTGATCAGGACCTTGAAGGATTCCGGAATACCCGGTTCCGGGATGTTCTCGCCCTTGACGATAGCTTCGTAGGTCTTCACACGACCGACGACATCGTCGGACTTGACCGTCAGGATCTCCTGCAGAGTATAGGCAGCGCCGTAAGCTTCCAGAGCCCAGACTTCCATCTCGCCGAACCGCTGTCCGCCAAACTGTGCCTTGCCTCCCAGCGGCTGCTGGGTGACGAGGGAGTACGGGCCGGTGGACCGTGCGTGGATCTTATCATCGACCAGATGGTGCAGCTTCAGCATGTACATGTATCCGACGGTGACCGGATTGTCGAAGTACTGGCCGGTCCTGCCGTCACGCAGCTGCAGCTTGCCGCTCTCGTCGAATCCGGTTTCCTTCAGGAGTTCGATGATATCTCTCTCGTTCGCTCCATCGAATACCGGGGTAGCGATATACCAGTCTTTGCTCTTGGCCGCCAGTCCCAGATGGACCTCCAGGACCTGTCCGACGTTCATACGGGACGGAACGCCCAGCGGGTTCAGCATGACCTGCAGCGGTGTTCCATCTTCCAGGAACGGCATATCCTCTTCCGGAAGGATCCGGGAGATAACGCCCTTGTTACCGTGTCTTCCGGCCATCTTGTCGCCGACGCTGATCTTTCTCTTCGTCGCGATATATACTCTGACCAGCTTGTTGACGCCCGGCGGGAGCTCGTCTCCGTTCTCTCTGCAGAACGTCTTCACGTTGACAACGATACCCGTCTCACCATGAGGCACCTTCAGGGAAGTGTCTCTGACCTCTCTTGCCTTCTCACCGAAGATGGCTCTCAGCAGACGCTCCTCTGCAGTCAGTTCGGTCTCACCCTTAGGGGTGACCTTGCCGACGAGGATGTCAGAGGAGTTGACCTCTGCACCAATGCGGATGATACCCTCTTCGTCGAGATCCTTCAGGGCATCCTCACCGACGTTAGGGATGTCTCTTGTGATCTCTTCCGGTCCCAGCTTGGTGTCTCTGGCTTCGGATTCATACTTCTCTATATGGATCGATGTCAGTACATCGTCCATGATCAGACGCTCATTCAGGATGATCGCGTCCTCATAGTTATATCCTTCCCAAGTCATGAAGCCGATCAGCAGGTTCTTGCCGAGGGCGACTTCACCGTTGGATGTGGACGGACCGTCTGCGATCGTCTCATGCTCTTCGACATGCTCCCCTTTGACTACGATCGGTCTCTGGTTGATGCAGGTGCCCTGGTTGGAGCGCTTGAACTTGAGCATATGATAGATGTCGACGCCTTCGCCGTCATCTCTTGTGATCTTGATGGTGTCAGCATCCACGTAGCTGATGATGCCGGCGTGCTTAGCAAGCTGGACGACGCCGGAGTCTCTGGCTGCCTTGTACTCGATACCGGTTCCGACCATCGGTGCTTCTGTGACCATGAGCGGAACAGCCTGTCTCTGCATGTTGGAGCCCATCAGCGCACGGTTCGCGTCGTCGTTCTCGAGGAACGGGATCATCGCTGTCGCGACGGATACGACCTGCTTCGGGGATACGTCCATGTAATCAACGACCTCTCTCGGTACGAGGTCGATGTCTCCGCCCTTGCCTCTGGCCGCAACCTTAAGGTTCGCGAAGTGGCCTTCGGAATCCAGCGGCTCATTCGCCTGGGCGACGATCTTATCTTCTTCATCATCCGCCGTCAGATAGTGGATCTCATCGGTAACGATGCCGGTCTCCTTATCTACGACACGGTACGGGGTCTCGATAAATCCGTACTGGTTGATCACACCGTAGGTCGTCAGGGATCCGATCAGGCCGATGTTCGGACCTTCCGGAGTCTCGATCGGACACATTCTGCCGTAGTGGGAATGGTGTACGTCTCTGACTTCGAATCCCGCACGCTCTCTGGAGAGGCCGCCAGGGCCCAGTGCGGAAAGTCTTCTCTTATGTGTCAGCTCAGCCAGCGGGTTGGTCTGGTCCATGAACTGGGACAGCTGGGAACTACCGAAGAATTCCTTGACTGCCGCAGTTACCGGACGGATGTTCATCAGGCCCTGTGGTGTGACCTCCGCGATGTCCTGCGTCGTCATACGCTCTTTGATCGTACGCTCCATTCTGGAGAGGCCGATACGGATCTGGTTCTGCAGCAGCTCACCGACGGTACGCAGCCTTCTGTTGCCCAGATGGTCGATATCATCGATGTTGCCGATGCCATAGTTCAGGTTCAGCAGATAGCTGATGGAAGCGATGACGTCCGCAACCAGGATGTGCTTCGGCGACAGGTCAAACTTGCGCAGCTGGAGCTGCTCTCTAACAGCAGCCTCGCCCTCTGCGCCATAGTCCCGGATGATCTCCATGAGGACCGGATAATATACTCTGTCGGCGATCTTCAGATCGCTGATGTCGAATTCGATGAAGTTCTTGATATCGACGAACTGGTTACCGATGACCTTCGTGACCGAAGTCTCGTCGTTCGCGCCATAGACGCGGACGCTCTCCACACCGGCATTCTCGATCACGCGCGCCAGATCCTTGCTGATCACGGTGCCTTCCTCTGCCAGCAGCTCTCCGGTATTCGGATCGATCACGGATTCTGCGCAGGTCGCACCTGCCAGACGGTTGTAGAGGCCCAGCTTCTTATTGTATTTATAACGGCCGACTCTCGCCAGGTCGTATCTTTTCGGATCGAAAAACATCGAGTTGAACAGGGACTGGGCACTCTCCAGCGTCGGAGGCTCACCCGGTCTCAGTTTCTTATAGATCTCCTTGATGCCTTCCTCGTAGTTGGACGTCGGGTCCTTCTCGAGGGTCCTCATCAATCTCGGCTCCTCGCCGAAGATCTCGATGATCTCTTCATTGGAACCGATCCCCAGCGCTCTCAGCAGGATCGTAGCCGGCTGCTTACGGGTCCTGTCAACACGGACGGACAGGATCTCATTGGAATCGGTCTCGTACTCCAGCCAGGCTCCACGGTTCGGGATGACCTGGGTCGAATACAGATTCTTACCATATTTATCGATCTCTCTATCGTAATATGGCCCAGGGGAACGAACGAGCTGTGTTACGACGACACGCTCAGCTCCATTATAAATGAACGTACCCTTCTCGGTCATCAGCGGGAAGTCTCCCATAAACACTTCCTGCTCCTTGACTTCGCCGGTCTCCTTGTTGACCAGACGGACTCTGACCTTCAGAGGGGCAGCATAAGTAACGTCTCTTTCCTTACACTCCTCCTGCTCATACTTCGGAGGATCTGTCAGGGAGTAATCGATGAATTCGAGAACGAGGTTGTCTGTATATCCTTTGATGGGTGAAACGTCCTCAAAAACCTCACGAAGACCTTCTTCGACAAACCACTTGTACGAATCTGTCTGAATCTGGATGAGATTCGGCATCTCCGCAACTTCGTTGATTTTTGAAAAGGTCATTCGTTCTTTTCTGCCTAATTTGATGGGATTTGGCATTGTAATCACTCCTTAATTTCTTAATAAACTACACTTGCAGGGCAGTTTAATATGGTATCATTAATTTGTCAAGTTGTCAACCTGCAAGTTGAAAATCGCGCAAAAAAATCAGGGGCGCCCCATATGTTCTGTACGAACAAAGACTGCCGCTCCATTTCGGAACGGCAGCCCTGTAATATTCAGTGTGAACTATTTCAGCTCTACGACTGCGCCGACTTCTTCCAGCTGAGACTTGATAGCTTCTGCCTCTGCCTTCTCGACGTCTTCCTTGACGTTGGACGGAGCTCCGTCTACCAGAGCCTTTGCTTCCTTCAGGCCCAGGCCGGTGATCTCTCTGACAGCCTTGATGACCTTGATCTTCTCAGAACCGATCTCCTTCAGGACAACGGTGAACTCTGTCTGCTCTTCTGCTGCGCCTGCTGCGTCTCCACCAGCTGCTACTACGGCAACGCCGGCTGCTGCGCTAACGCCAAACTCTTCTTCACAAGCCTTGACCAGCTCGTTCAGTTCCAATACGGACATTTCTTTGATGGCTTCGATGATTTGATTCTTATCCATTTGTATTTCTCCTTTATTGATCTTTAATCAGTTGTTTGTATCTTATGCTTCTTCCTTCTGTTCTGCGATCTGCTTCACGACTCTTGCGAAGTTCGCGATCGGGGACTGGATGCTTCCCATGAACTTGGAAATGAGGACGTCTCTGGACGGGATGGAAGCGACCTGGGTGATTCCCTCAGCGTCGTAATACTCTCCCTCGACGAATCCGCCCTTGAACTGCATCTTCTTGAATTCCTTGATGGAATCGTTCAGTACTCTTGCAGGTGCTGTCGCGTCATCATAGCTGAATGCGAATGCGCTCGGTCCTTCGAGGACTTCTGCCATCTTCTCGTATTCTGTTCCGTCGATGGCTCTCTTGACCAGTGTGTTCTTGTAGACTGTGTAGTCGACATTGGCCTCACGCAGTTTTTTTCTCATCGCATCCGCCTGCTCTACGGTGATTCCCATGTAGTCGATGACGACGGCGCTCTCTGCTCTTTCGAATTTATCTTTGATTTCGTCGATGATAGCCTGCTTCTGAATGTAAGCTTCTTTCATACTGTGCGTTACTCCTTTCATAGATTTTTGCAAAAGCTGGTCCAGCCTTTGCGCGGTACTCTGTAAATACCTTAAGTGGAAAACCTCGCTTAGTTCCGTATAGTACCGAGAACGCGGCGAGGTCAATCTATTTACATTGTACCTCGGCAGGAAATTAAGGATCCGCCGGCTCTCCGGCATTGCCACCTGCTGTCTACGGTGATTATATTCAATTCCGTTTGTGATCCGTCAGGATCTGCTCCACTGCGATTTATGCGGGGCCGATCTTCTGCGGGTTGATCTTGACTCCAGGACCCATTGTGGAAGCTACAACGACGCTTCTCATGTACTGTCCCTTGGCTGCTGCCGGCTTAGCCTTGATGATGGCCTGTGCCAGAGCGTTGAAGTTCTCGGTCAGCTTCTCCTGTCCGAAGGAAGCCTTGCCGATCGGGCAGTGGATGATGTTGGTCTTGTCGAGACGATACTCGACCTTACCAGCTTTGGTTTCCTGGATCGCCTTAGCGACATCCATGGTGACGGTTCCGGACTTCGGGTTCGGCATGAGGCCTTTCGGTCCAAGCAGACGTCCGAGTCTTCCTACGACACTCATCATATCCGGGGTAGCGATAACGGCATCAAATTCGAACCAGCCTTCCTGCTGGATCTTCTGAGCCATTTCCTCTGCACCGACGTAATCCGCACCGGCTTCCTCAGCTTCTGTAGCCTTCGGGCCCTTAGCGAATACCAGAACTCTCTTGGTGTTTCCGGTTCCGTGCGGCAGAACGATCGCGCCTCTGATCTGCTGATCAGCGTGTCTTCCGTCAACGCCCATCTTGAAATGAGCTTCTACTGTTTCGTCGAACTTAGCCTTGGCTGTCTTCATGATCAGATCCATAGCTTCTTCGACTTCATACTGCTGTGCTTTGTCGAACTCTTTGACAGAGTCCTTGTACTTCTTACCTCTCTTAGGCATTTCAGATTCCTTTCTGTGGTTTTAACGACTCCCCGTCCGCGCTTCCTCATTGCTTCTTTATGAGCTCGCAGCCGGTTCCCAGTCTCCCACTGTCATTTAGTCTTCGATAACGATTCCCATGCTCCTCGCGGTGCCCTTGATCATCTCTGTTGCTGCTTCGATGCTTCCTGCATTCAGGTCCGGCATCTTGATCTTAGCGATCTCCTCAGCCTGTGCTGTTGTCAGCGTAGCGACCTTAGTCTTGTTCGGTTCGCCGGAAGCTGAATCCAGACCAGCCGCCTTCTTAAGCAGTACTGCTGCCGGCGGTGTCTTAGTGATGAATGAGAAGCTGTGATCTGCGTAAACAGTGATCACGACAGGAATGATCATTCCGGGCTGGTCCTGTGTCTTAGCGTTGAACTGCTTACAGAAATCCATAATGTTCACGCCGTGCTGACCCAGTGCCGGACCTACCGGTGGTGCCGGATTGGCCTGCCCTGCCGGAATCTGCAGTTTGATATATCCTGCGATCTTCTTAGCCATGAATATCCTCCTTTCCTCAAAAGATATATAGAAACGGATCTGTCCGCTTCAGGTCTGTCCAGGCTCTTAGTCGAGCTTATCGACCTGTGCGAAATCCAGTTCTACCGGAGTATCACGTCCGAACATGGAAACGCGCGCCCGCAGCGTCTGCTTCTCCATGTTGACTTCTTCGACGACGCCCATGAAATTCTCGAACGGTCCATTGATGACCTTCACGGTATCGCCGATCTTGATGTCCAGATCGATGTAGATCTTCTCGATGCCCATGCGACGGACTTCATCCAGTGTGAGGGGTACCGGATCGGATCCATGTCCTACGAATCCTGTAACGCCCTGGGTGTTTCTTACCAGGTACCAGGATTCATTGGTTACGATCATCTTCACGAGGACATAGCCCGGAAACATCTTCTTAGTCTTGATCTTTCTCTGGCCGTCCTTCATCTCGACGATGTCTTCGGTCGGCACGATAACTTCCAGGACCAGGTCCTGCATGCCCCGATTCTCGACGAGTTTCTCAATGTTGACCTTTACCTTGTTTTCGTGACCCGAATAGGTGTGGACGACATACCATTTGGCTTCCCCGTCGCCGCGCAGCCCTTCCAGGCCCTCCAGGTCCAGTTTCTTGATTTCGGTATTTTCACTCATATTAATATAAACTCCCGCTTCCTATACTATGCTTCTTCCTGGAATCTTTAGAAGCAGATAGCCTTGATGGCCGCCAGTACGCCAGAGTCAACGCCCCAGAACAACAGTGCGAAAGCCGCGCATGTCGCCAGTACGACCGCTGTGAAGGAACCCAGTTCCTTTCTGGTCGGCCATACGACTTTCTTCATCTCAAGACGGACGCCCTTGAAGTATTCCTTCATACGTCCCTTCTCTCTCTTCTGTTTCGTCTGCTGCTTCTTGCGCTGCTGCGCTCTCTTCTCAGCCATCGTCACAGCGGTAGTCTTGGCTTTTGCCTTTTTTTCTTTGCCGCCGGTCTCTGCTCCAGACGGCTTATTCGCATTCTTCGCCATGCTTCTCTCCCCTGCCTGGTTTACTTACTTGGTTTCCTTATGCGCCGTGTGCTTTCTGCAGAACGGGCAGTATTTGTTCATCTCGATACGATCGGGATCGTTCTTCTTGTTCTTGATCGTGTTGTAATTTCTCTGCTTGCATTCGGTGCATGCCAGTGTCACCTTAACTCTCATTTCTATGTCCTCCGTTCTAACTCAAAACCAAGAGCAATAACTGCTCTTGTTTCTTTTTCTTCATAAAGACGCTCAATTATTATATCTTAGCCGCCCGCACGCGTCAAGGGTTATTTTGACTTTCGGGGCGCCGTTCGGGGCACCCTCCACGCGGGCGATAAAAGCGGGGTCATCCGGAAAACCGGAAACCCCGCTTGACTTCTGTTTCAGTCTGTAAGCCTTCGCTTAGCCGATCCGTTTGATATGATTAGCCGATCAGGCCGCCGATCGCTACGAACAGCGGTGCGAATACTACGGAAACGATGGTCATCAGCTTGATCAGGATGTTGATGGACGGACCGGATGTATCCTTGAACGGGTCACCAACGGTGTCGCCAACAACGGTAGCCTTATGGGTATCGGAACCCTTGCCACCATAGTGTCCTTCTTCAACATACTTCTTAGCGTTGTCCCATGCGCCGCCGGCGTTCGCCATCATCAGAGCCATCAGGACACCGGCTGCCAGCGCGCCAGCCAGCATTCCGCCGAGAGCCTCAGGTCCGAGGATGATTCCGATCGCCAGAGGAGCGATGATCGCCATCAGGCCAGGAACGATCATTTCCTTCAGGGCTGCCTGTGTGGAAATGTCAACGCAGTGTGCATAGTCCGGCTTCACGGTTCCAGCCAGGATACCTTCGTCGGAACGGAACTGTCTTCTTACTTCCTCGATCATCTGGTTCGCTGCTCTACCGACGGAGTTCATCGTGAAAGCAGAGAACATGAACGGCAGCATAGCGCCGATGAACAGACCGATGATAACGATCGGGTTCAGCAGGCTGATCGCGGACAGTCCTGTAACTGCGGAGTAGGAAGCGAACAGAGCCAGAGCTGTCAGGGCAGCGGATCCGATCGCGAATCCCTTACCAATAGCAGCTGTGGTGTTGCCGACTGCATCCAGCTTGTCAGTGATCTCTCTGACTTCGTGAGGCAGCTCAGCCATCTCAGCGATACCACCGGCATTGTCGGATACCGGACCATAAGCGTCGACCGCAACGGTCATGCCTGTGGTGGACAGCATGCCGACCGCTGCCAGAGCGATACCATACATGCCCATGCCTGTTCCAACGGTCTCAGTTGCGAAGTAAGCCGCGAAGATACCGACTGCGATGCAGATGATCGGCCAAACGGTGGACATCATGCCAACGCCCAGGCCGCTGATGATCGTTGTAGCGGAACCAGTCTGGGACTGCTCAGCGATCTTCTTAACGGATTTGTAATCTCCGGATGTGTAGATCTCAGTGATCTTACCGATAGCAACGCCAACCACCAGGCCTGCGATGATCGCGATCGCGAAGGAGAAGCTTCCCAGCATTGCCTTCGACAGGATGATGGATACGATGACTACGATACCGGATGCAATGTATGTTCCCATGTTCAGGGCATTTGCCGGGTTGGAGCCTTCCTTGCCTCTAACCATCATGATACCGATGATGGAGGAGATGATACCAACCGCTGCCATGATCAGCGGGAAGAGGGCTGCGGTAGCTTCATCAAACAGACCGCCGGAGGCAGCAGCAGCAACTGCAGCCAAAGTGATGGCGGAGATGATGGATCCGCAATAGGATTCATACAGGTCAGAGCCCATGCCGGCTACGTCACCAACGTTGTCGCCAACGTTGTCTGCGATAACTGCCGGGTTTCTCGGGTCATCCTCAGGGATTCCAGCTTCAACCTTACCAACCAGGTCAGCACCTACGTCAGCAGCCTTGGTATAGATACCGCCGCCGACACGTCCGAACAGAGCCATGGAAGAAGCTCCGAATCCGAAACCGGTGATGCACTGTACAACGGTAGCCAGGTCGAGACAAACAACGACGATTCCCAGTCCGAACAGACCCAGACCGGATACTGCGAGTCCCATGACCGCGCCGGAACGGAAAGCGATCTTCAGCGCTTTGTTCATACCGGAGTCCTTCGCCGCTGCAGCGGTTCTGACATTACCCCATGTAGCAACGTTCATTCCGAAGAATCCAGCCAGTACGGAAAGAACCGCGCCGAATACATACAGGATCGCTGTTGTCACACTCTGCAGGCCGATGCCGATGAGCAGGGCGAGAACGATGATAACGATCGCCATGATCTTGTACTCTCTCTTCAGGAATGCGAACGCACCTTCTCTGATAAAACCGGAAATTTCCTTCATCCGATCTGTTCCCTGATCCGATTTCTTGATCCAGGATGCCAGGATCAAAGCAACGACCAGGCCGACGATTGCTGCACAAACAGCAACCAGAGCTAAAGCTTTCATTTTGATGATACCTCCCTCAATTTAACATCAAGTTCCAATATGAAATAAATCCGGATCCCATGATCCGGTTATTTCCATTTGTGTTTTCTCCGTGTGCCGCCGCCTACTCGATCGCGACTAATACCAGAGAAATAAGAATGAACAGAATCGCTGTTACGGTCGAGATCTTGCTCAAGATCACATCGTAACCAGAGCTTCTCTTCTTACCGAAGAGCTGTTCCGCGCCGCCTCCGATGGAACCGGACAGGCCCGCGCTGTTGCTGGACTGCAGCAAAATGCTGACGGTCAGTACGATACTGGCGATCAGCAATATGATTTTAAGTGCCAGGCTCATAAAATCCCTCCTTCTATTCTAACTCGGCTAGTTTATCACACTCATTTTGATAAATCAACCGCATCTCTATGGGATTTTTAGAACAATTTGATGTTTGTTTTTTCGGAATATTTCCGCAAAGGCTGGTCCTCCACCGCAGGTACCGCCCGCAGAACATGAAAGCTGTTCCCGCGATCATCGTTCTCAAGATCAAGATCCACGGGAAAGTCAACGTGAAGATCCTCGAGAATGATACCTTAACGACGTTTCGCGATTCGCGTGGATTTGAAGGACCTCAATCGCGAATCGTCCTTTTCGGCATTGTTTTCGATACAGGCGACCGGCGGGGCAGTGCCGGAGCGGATTCCGCAGAAGCGGATCAGATGCCCCGAAGGCGTGAGCGAAGGAGCTGGTAAGAAAGCGGCGGCTTTTAGCCGCTTTCTCCGCGAACCGTGAGCGACGAGGATGCAGCCTGACCGC
>JAFRLD010000188.1 GCA_017431395.1 Bacillota bacterium
ACATCAGAAGAATACCGTATCACATGGATGGCGGCGGACGGTACGGTCAAATACGACAATCAGATCTCTGCCGACAAGTTGGACAATCACCTGCAGAGGGAGGAGATCCGGGACGCTCTGAAGACCGGTGAGGGAGAAAGCACGCGTTATTCTACGACATTGATGGAGAAAATGTTCTATGTCGCACAAAGGCTGGACGACGGGAGCATCCTGCGGCTCGCGGATGCGCAGCGATCGATCCTGGGACTGCTTCTGGGGATGCTCCAGCCGCTGCTCATCATTGCGGTGGTCGCGTTGGTCCTGTCTGTCATTCTCGCCTACCGATTATCAAAAAGGATCATTCAGCCAATCAATGAACTGGATCTCGATGAACCGGCAGGAGATGGGATGTATGAGGAACTGAAACCTTTTTTGAACCGGATCCGGGATCAGAAGAGGCAGATCCGTATGCAGGAAGATACCCTTCGACAGAAAAAAGAAGAGTTCGAGACGGTGACAAAAAACCTGCCGGAAGGAATGCTGCTGATGGATTCGGAAGGCAAGATCCTGTCGCTGAACAAGGCTGCAGCAGAGTTTCTCGGGATCGGAAGCCGGTCTGTCGGAGCGAATATCAGCGGACAAAGAGAAGCGCAGGAACTGATTCCGTTCATTGAACACGCACTGGCGGGCAGCCAGGAGGAGACGGTGATCCATACAGGCCAGAGAGAGTATCAGGCGATGATCAGCCCGGTGCTGTCAGGACAGCAGGTGACCGGAGTGACGATACTTATCCTGGATATGTCAGAGAAGAAAAAGGCGGAAATCATACGGCGGGAATTCACAGCCAACGTGAGCCACGAACTGAAGACCCCGCTGCAGACCATATCCGGGAACGCAGAATTGCTTTCCGAGGGATATGTGCAGCCGGAACGTGTCCCGGAATTCGCTCAGAAAATATACGACGAATCCCAGCGGATGATCGCCCTGGTGGAAGATATCATAGAACTGTCCCAACTGGACGAGGGAGGAGCATCGCTGCAGAAGGAGGAGGTTGACCTCTATGCCATTGCGGAGATGACCGTAAGCAATCTGAGCCAGACCGCGGAGCAGGCAGAAGTCACCTTTGACGTTGAAGGTAGTTCGGTCATGATGGCAGGGATCCCGCAGCTTCTGGAAAGCATGATCTATAATCTATGTGATAACGCGATCAAATATAACAGACCGGGAGGCTCGGTAAGAGTCCGTGTCTCCAGCGATGGGAGCAATGCATGCCTGAGCGTCGCAGATGATGGGATCGGCATCCCGAAGGAGCATCAGGAGCGGATATTCGAGCGCTTCTATCGGGTGGACAAAAGCCACTCGCGAGAGGTGGGCGGGACCGGTCTGGGCCTTTCCCTGGTTAAGCACGCGGTAAAAGCGCATGGCGGAACCATTCAGCTTTATAGCGCACTGGATCAGGGAACGGAGATCGTCGTGACACTCCCCTGTGCCAGGAATACTTTACACTGATTTTACAAATCAGAGATAATCGATTTTACAGAAGACCTCCATGATATATATGAAATCATATGGATCATTGGAGGTTTTTTTATGACGATATTTAATGTACTGACACTGATTGGCGGACTCTGCCTGTTCCTGTTCGGGATGAACATCATGGGGCAGGCACTGGAGCGTAGAGCTGGCCCGGGATTGAGAAATATGCTGGAGCGGATGACCACGGGCAAGCTGTCCGGGTTTCTGACCGGATGCGGGATCACCGCGGTGATCCAGAGCTCATCGGCTACCACCGTAATGGTAGTGGGCTTCGTCAATTCAGGACTGATGACCCTGAAGCAGGCGATCAATGTGATCATGGGGTCAAACGTCGGGACGACGATCACGGCCTGGATCCTGAGTTTGAGCGGCGTCAGCAGCGACAGTATATGGGTTCAGCTTTTGAAACCATCCTCTTTCGTTCCGGTGATCGCTTTTCTGGGAATCATCTTGTTCATGTTCGTGGGAAAAGGAAAGCATAGAGACACGGGAATGATCCTGCTCGGCTTCGCCACGCTGATGTTCGGGATGGAGACCATGTCATCCTCTGTGTCAGGACTGGCCGATATTCCCGCCTTCCGGCAGCTGTTCCTGCTGTTCGAGAATCCCCTTCTCGGTGTTCTCGCAGGAGCGGTCCTGACAGCGATCATCCAGTCCAGTTCTGCTTCCGTTGGTATCCTGCAGGCACTGGCGATGACCGGCCAGGTAAGTTATGGAGCAGCGATCCCGATCATTATGGGAGACAGCATAGGAACCTGCGTTACTGCGCTGCTGTCATCGGTGGGAGCCAAGAAAGAGGCGAAGCGGGCTGCAATGGCTCACCTTTGTTTTAACGTCATCGGAGCTGCGGTCTGGATCACCGTGTTCTGTGTGGTTCGGGCACTGCTGCATCCCGTCCTGCTGAGTGCTCCCGCTTCCCTTCTGGGGATCGCGGTGGCGAATACCATGTTCAAGGTATTGAGCACCGCACTGCTGCTCCCGATGTCCGGCCTTCTGGAAAAGCTTGTGACCTGGCTGGTTCCCGATAAGGGAGCCGATTCGGAAGGCGCCGCACCTGAGCTGGACGAACGTCTTCTGGCAACTCCATCCCTGGCGCTCTCCCGCTGCAGGGAAAAGGCGGTGGAACTTGCGCATGAGGCGGAAACGGCGCTGGATAACAGCCTCCTCATGGTTACCGGTATCTCCGGAGGAAAGGATGATCCAGCCTTTGCAAAGGCTGGAGAGGCTATGGCGAAAAACGTACTCGAAGCGGAGGAACGTACGGACCTTCTGGAGGATGCCCTGGATTCCTTCCTGGTGAAGCTTAGCATGAAGGATATCAGCGACGAGGATAATGAATGGATCACGGCGCTGCTGAAGATCTCAGGAGATTATGAGAGGATCGCCGACCACGGCATCAACCTGCTGGAAGCGGCTCAGAGGATGCAGATGGCGAACCTCGCTTATACAGAGGAGGCGCAGCGCGAGCTGGAGACCATCACGGCGGCTGTTCGAGAAGTCATGTCGTTATCAATGAAGGCTTTCGGAGAACAGGATATGACCGCTGCCAGCAAGGTCGAGCCGTTAGAGCAGGTCGTCGACCAGCTGAAGGAGACCCT
Source organism: Bacillota bacterium (assembly GCA_017431395.1). GTDB lineage: Bacteria > Bacillota > Clostridia > Peptostreptococcales > Anaerovoracaceae > Lentihominibacter. Next base: position 3,114 of record JAFRLD010000188.1, read on the forward strand.
TCGGAACAACCATATAAAGCGGATGAAGACCGGCAAGTGCAGTATGGAGGCCGGTATCATCTGGGCGGACATCCTGACCGATCTGGAGCGCATTTCGGACCACTGCTCCAATATTGCGGGATGCATCATGGATCTGCAGGATCACAATATGAATATCCATGAGAGCCAGCGGTATCAGAAAAAATACGACGAGCAGTTCAAGCAGAAGTTCAGCGAGTATCAGGCCGAATATGGTCTGCAGTCATAGGTTTTTTGAAAAGGGTTCAAGGCGTGAACGAGATGCTCTTGCTGCTGACCCGGGATCCCCACGATCTAGTTTGTCTTTGGCGGCTTTTCTCCGGCCTTGTCCGCGCACACCAGTTCGATGGGGTTCGCGAATCGTACCTGCCTGACAGAGTTGAGATAAATCAGGAAGAAAATCACCGTGAAAACGATCACCGTCATGATGACAGAAGGCACAGAAACAGAGAAGGTGTATCTGGTCGGAACTTCGCTCTTTCTTGACAAAAGGCAGCTAAGACGTATAATATATATAGGATAAATTCGTTGTATATATTTATTGGAGTTAAAGATGTACATCAATACAGAAACAATCTTCTCAATGACACAGGCGAATCAGAATTTCTCTGTTGTGGCAAGGGCAGTTGATCGTGAAGGAGAAGCTGTTGTTTTTAAGAACAACAAGCC
>JAFRLD010000189.1 GCA_017431395.1 Bacillota bacterium
GCTGCTACAGAAAATCTCCGCGGAGCGGATCTTCATAGAACTGAAGAAGCTGGTTTGCGGACCGGCGGCGGGCAGCGTGGTCCGCGAATACGTCGATGTTCTGGGAGCAGTCATCCCGGAGCTTATGACGATAAAAGGGTTCGAGCAGCACAATCCCTACCATAACTATGATGTGCTGGAACACTGCATCCGGGCGCTGGAGGCGGTGCGGACGACACCTGAAAATGAGACATACATGAAGCTGACGGCGCTGCTCCACGACATAGGTAAGCCGGGCGTTTTCACTCAGGACGAAAAAGGGATCGGGCATTTTTACGGACACCCTCAGGCGGGGGCGGAGATCGTGGAGCGGATCCTCCGGCGCCTCAAGGCAGACCGGGCTACGGAAGAGCGAATCGTTACGTTGGTCCACTATCACGACCTGGTCTTTCAGGAGGACGACCGGCTGCTGAAGCGCTGGATGAACCGGCATACGCCGCAGGTCCTGCTCGAGATCCTGGAGATCAAGCGGGCGGACAACATCGCCACAGGGAACGTCAGTCAGGAGCTTCTTGACAAGTTTGGCAGGATCGAGCAGCAGATCAAAAGGATCTGGCGGGAAGCAGAAGCAGGACAGACCTGTTTTCAGCTAAAGGACCTAGCGGTCCGCGGAAGCGACCTGCTGGGAGAAGGGGTCCCGAAAGGACCGGAGGTCGGACGGATCCTGCAGGAGCTGCTCGAAGCCGTTATCGACGGAGAGGTCCCCAATGAAAAACCCGCACTCCTGAAACGGGTGCGGGCCAAAATGGACTGATAAGAAGGTGCGACCGGGTGTCAGATCACGGTCGCTTCTTTTGCGATCCGGATCATCGCGATCCGTCCGATCATAATCCGATCTTAAGAAGCTCGATGAACTGTTTCGCAGTCCGCGGGCTTCTGCCGTTTCTGCGGATCGCGTGGGCCTCAGCCCGTCGCAGGAGCTCGCTCTCAGGCATATCGATCTCATATTCCTTGGCCAGGGCCCTGACGATATCCAGATATTCATCCTTGTCCGGCTTGCTGAACGTTATGGTCAGGCCGAACCGGGCGGCCAGGCTCATGGTCTCCTGGATCGTATCGTTCGCATGCAGCTCATCGCCGGTGCGGTCGGCGAAGTTTTCTTTCACCAGGTGGCGCCGGTTGCTGGTGGCATAGATCACAGTATTTCCGGTACATCCGGCCACGCTCCCTTCCAGCGTGGCTTTTAATGCGGAGAAATTGTCGTCATTGCCGGAAAAACTAAGATCGTCGATAAACAATATGAACTTCAACGGGTTGGCCGCAAGCTCCTCCAGGATGTCGGGGATCTGGTAGAGCTGGTTTTTCTTGACTTCGATGATGCGAAGTCCCCGGTCCGCGTATTCGCGGGCGACGGCTTTTATCGTCGAACTCTTACCGGTGCCCGCATCGCCGTAGAGCAGCATGTTGCTTGCCCCGGTCCCTTCGATAAGCGCCTCGGTATTACGGATGATCAGCTGCCGCTCCCGCTCGTATCCGAACAGCTGGTCCAAAGGCTGGGCATCCGGGTGCGCCACCGGCGTGATCTCACCATCCGCGATCCGGAAGAACGAGTAGTCCGCGAAGAACCCGTATCCGGTCACCGGGATCTGCTCCAGCTTGTTCATGAAATCGCTGATCAGATAGAGCTTGCTCGTGGACCAGACCGGCAGATACCCGTCATAGCCGATAGCTTCTCTGACCTCATGCGAGGAGAGCGTGCCCAGATCCTGCAGCAGGTTCAGCTCCCGGCGGGCAGCCTCCTGGATCTCATCGGACAGCAGCTTCCCCGCGGCGATCGACTGCACATAGAAATTATCGTCCGCCAAGACCTGCGTGCGGATGTAGGCACTGAGGTCTGACCCATGTGGGTAGAGCTCTGAGAGGACATCGCTGTAGAGGGCGACGGCTTCATAGGTGCTTCCTTCGGTAGGGGCATTGCGCGCCGTATCAGAGATACGGGCAAAGCTTCCAGCCTTTGCGAGAGATGCGAACAGCTGACGCAGCCCGTGGACGACGGGATCCTTTTTTAATGCGCTGAAAACGGTCAGCGAATCAATGCTCAATTGATAGTCCAGGAAACTTTTATCCATAGTACTTCTCCAATCTTTTGTTCAGTATACTCGTTCTTCACCATTCCTGCAAGCTGTGGTAGAATGGAGCTGCACAGGAATCATAAACCGTATGCGAGGAGCGATCCATGAACAATCTTTATTATAACGATAAGAAACTGAAACAGATAAAAAGCAAACGGACACAGAAAAGAAAAAGGGTCTGGGGATGGATCCTGACCGTACTCGGAGCGCTGGAGCTGCCGGCCGCGATCGCCGCGCTGGATGCCTCGGCATTGATCAGTCCGCTGATCTTCCTGATCCCGGGGATCATCCTGCTTTTGATGGCGAAGAAAAAAGTCGATACATGGGATCGCTACGAGGCGATCATCGATAACATGGGGAACACGCCGATCTCGCTGATCGCGAAGAAGATGGGATTTTCCGAACCGCGGGTGTATTCCGACCTGCAGGAAATGATCCACAGCGATTTCTTCATCGGGCCGAATTGTAATATCGAGGCGTATGTAGACGCGGAACACGACATGCTGGTCATGGCGTCGGGAGGCAAGCCTTTGCGCCCGATCCCGGACCTGCCGAAGGAAGAACCGAAGCCGGAGGTGAAGCCGGAACCGAAGGAGGAAGCCAAAACGGAACCGGCTCCGAAGAAACAAGAGAAGCTGACCCCGGTGGAGATGATCCAGAAGGCGATCGCTGAGACCTCGGATGATGAGGTGCGGGGATATCTCTATGGTTTGGAGGGATCCGTGCGCCGGATCGATGAGAGGATGAAGGCCGATCCGGAGCTGCAGCAAAAAACCAGCATCCGCAGACTCTACAAGTACTATCTGCCCCAGATCCTGGAGCTGATCCGCAAATACCAGGCGCCGGACACGCCGGCTGAGCTGAAGGCGCAGATCCGGGAGGCGCTCGGGACCAGTGCGAGTGCGCTGGCGAATATTGAAGCGGACCTCCTCGAGCGGGACCAGATGGATGCCGAGATCGATATCGAAACGTTAAAGAATATGTTCGCCCAGGACGGGCTGCTCGGACGCGGCAGCCAGCAGGCAAGGCCGGCTGGTGCTGCACAGGGAGCTGCTGGAGCAGGAGCTGCCGCACAGGCCGGTGCTGCAGCAGGCCAGGCGCAGGTTCAGAAAAAGTAGGCGGAGGACAGCTATGCGACTCAACAAATATATCGCCTCCGCGGGGATCTGCAGCCGCCGCAAAGCGGATGAACTGATCGCCGCCGGAAACGTGAAGGTGAACGGCGCTGCGATGCGGGAGATGGGGTATGACGTGAAAGAAGGCGACCGGGTCGAGGTCAACGGGACGCCCATCATGCCCGAGCAGAAAAAGATCTATATAGCCGTCAACAAGCCGTATGGTTACGTTACGACCATGAAGGACGAGAAGGACCGCCTGACCGTGGCGGATCTGGTGACGGACATTCCGGAGCGGCTCTTCCCGGTGGGGCGGCTTGATTACAATACGACGGGGCTCCTGCTCATGACCAATGATGGGGATCTCGCCTACCGGCTGACCCATCCGAAGCATGAAGTCTACAAAACTTATGTGGCGGTCGTATCCGGCGTGATCTCGGACGCGCGTCTGGCGAAGCTGCGGCGGGGCGTCGATATCGGGGGCTTCGTGACATCTCCTGCGAAAGTGAAGGTGCTGCGGCAGAATCCGCGCTCCGCGGTCGTGGAGATCTCCATCCATGAAGGGAAGAACCGGCAGGTCCGTAAGATGTTCAACGCGGTGGGCAACCGTGTGATGGAGCTCGAACGGATCTCCATCGGGGACATCCGGCTCGGGCATATGCAGCGGGGACACTACCGGAAGTTGACCCGGCAGGAGATCGAGTATCTGAAAAGCCTATAACAATGAATAATAAAAACAGCGCGGCGGGACAGGTACATCCCGCTGCGCTGTTTTGAGAAGAAGTAGTCAAACGTAATTAAACTTATTTTCTCTTAGCTTCTTTCGGAGTTACGCAGATGCCCTTAGCTCTGGCAACGACGATCGGTTCTTCGAGGAAGTCTGCTGCGGACGGGCTGATGTCCGGACGAGCAGCGACGACCTTTCTCGCTTCGAAGACCATCTTTCTGGAAGTGTTTCCAAACTCTGTGATCTCGCCGTAAGCTTCGATGTAGTCACCAGCATAAGTCGGAGCCAGGAACTCTACCTCATCATATCTGAGGAACAGGCCTTCATCTCCGTCCGCCTTGATCAGAAGCTCGGTCGCAACATCACCAAACAGGTGGACCATGTGCGCACCGTCAACCAAGCTGCCGCCGTAGTGAGCATCTTTGTGGGACATACGTAATCTTAATGTTGATGTGATCTTTTCCATTTGAATCTCCTTTTTTATTTGATGATAGATCCTAAACATGTACAATTCTTTGCGCCTAATTATATTGCAAAAGCTGTGCCAATGGTTTATCATTGAAAATAGCAGAAATCGAACCGAATTCGGTTCGCTTTCTCGCAAAAGTGGATACATTTTGTGTTCACACGGATGAAAAGGAACGGGGACGAAATGAAACAGGAATATGGAATCGACCGGGTTGTCTCTCCTCCGGAGGTGTTTCCAGCGGCAGCATGGCAGCTGGACAACAGCAGGCAGCTTCATCGTGGTGAGATAAGGGTAAGCCTACGCAGGATCCATATAGAGGGGACCAGTTTCCTTCAGATGTGTCAGGCAACGTCGAACGACGAAGAACTGCTGAAGCAGACGATCACCGACATTATCATGGCGAGAGGGAAACTCCACAATCCGATTACCGATACGGGCGGGGTTTTGTTTGGCGTCGTCGACGAGATCGATCCGGCATATGAAAACGTGGAAGGTCTCAAGCCCGGGGATGAAGTATTCTGCAATGCTTCTCTGGCGGGGATCCCGATGAAGATCACGAATATCAAATCGATCGATCCGGTCTATCCGCAGATCGAGGCGGAGGGATACGCGATCGTGCTGCCCGGAGTGCCGATGCTGAAGAGGCCCGAGGATCTGCCGGTGAATCTGCTTCTTTATGTCTTCAATGAATCCGGCACCATATATAATGTAAGCAGAGAGGCGGAAGGCAAAAAGAATTTCGCAGTCATCGGCAACAGCTGGGTCATGACGCTGCTCTACGGCTATACGATCCGGAGGGCTGCGGGAGAAGAGGCGAACATCTATTGCCTGCTGGACCGCAATACAGAACCGCTGTTTCAGGGAAAGAAGATCCAGGAATTCGCTGACCGGGTATTCACGAAGGTCGATCATATGAATATGCTTCGGCCGGTTTCCTGTCTCGAATCGCTGGAACCATACCCGCAGATGGACCTGTCGGTGAACTGCGTTGATATTCCGGGTTCAGAGACGATCAATATCGTGGCGACCAAATCCGGCGGAACGGTCGTGTTCGCCAATTTCATCAGCAACTATAACATGGCGCTATATATCACGGAAGCGATCTCAAGAGAGCTGAAGATCCTGTGCGCCGACGGGTATATCAATGAATATGCGGATTTCGACTTCGATCTGGTGCGGGATCTTGCCCCTTATCTGGAGGACTCGCTGATCAGCCGGGCTCAACGCAGGAGCAAAGGCCGGCAGACCGTATATGAGCAGGAACTGCAGGAGATCTACCGGGCCCGGAACCTGTCCGTCACCAAGGATTTCATCGCAGTCAGCAAGCAGATGAACACGGTCCTGGAGGATGCCATGAAGGTGGCGAAGTACGACTGTAATGTGTTGATTACCGGAGATACCGGCGTAGGCAAAGAGCGGATCGCAGGCCTGATCCAGAGCAACAGCAGCCGCAAAATGTATCCGTTCCTGAAGATTAACTGCGCTTCTATTGCCCCGAACCTTATGGAGTCGGAGTTCTTTGGCTATGAAAAAGGCGCCTTCACCGGTGCGGACACCAAGGGGAAGCAGGGCTTGTTTGAGGCGGCGGATAACGGCGTCATCTTTCTCGACGAGGTCGGAGAGCTGCCGCTGGATATGCAGGCGAAGCTTTTGCGCGTGATCCAGGACGGAGAGTTCATGAGGGTCGGCGGAACGGTTCCGATAAAGACCAATGTCCGGATCCTCTCAGCAACGAACCGCCGGCTGGAGGATATGGTCGAGGAGAAGACGTTCCGAAGGGATCTGTACTACCGGCTGAACGTTTTCCCGATCAACATCCCTTCGCTCGAGGAGAGACAGGAAGACATCCCGGCGTTGATCGCGCATTTCATAGAGCAATACAATGAGAAGTTCGGGATGGACAAATATATGGATGCGGATGCGGTCGAGTATCTGAAGAACCGCAGCTGGGAAGGCAACATCCGGGAACTGGAGAATGTCATGCAAAGGCTGATGATCTCCAGTAGGAACGACAACATCACCATGGTGGATGTGCTGAAGGAACTGGATGATTCGATTGCAGGAACCATGGTGGTAAACGCAGCGAAGAAGATCTCTGAAGAAGAAAGGGTGAACCTGACCCAGATGGTCGAGGCCTTCGAGAAGGAACTGGTCCGCGCCGCCTGGGATGAGTACGGATCGACGCGCAAGGCGGCGAAAGCACTGGGCATCAGTCAGACACAATTCGTGCGACAAAAGACCAAATACGACTTGGACAAAGAGGAAGATCCAATAGGATCACAGGAGCAGAACCGCGGCATTCGTGCCGCGGTTTTGTTCTGATATGACTGCGGGAGGAACGGGCTGAACCTGTCACGAA
>JAFRLD010000190.1 GCA_017431395.1 Bacillota bacterium
ACAGTATAGGTGTAGATATCCGGTCGCTCATAGCGGATCGTTCCGAAGCTCGTCTCCCCGGATCCCCGCAGGGTAAGATCCTTGACCCCGCCTCGCGATCCGGCCGGCATTGGGGCCTCCGGGTCATCTGCGATGAGGCGGACGGTCCCCGCCTGATCTCCGAGCTCATACCGGACCGGGATGTCTACTGAGCACGGGACATTCTCTGCCCCGAAGGCGTCTGCCGCGAAAAATCCCCCTGCACTGATCACGGCTGCCAGAACCGCCAGGAGCATCGCGACCTTAACGATCACCTCCCTGCGCAGCTGCCGTATGAGTCTTCTTTTTTTCTCGATATTCTGTTCCATTTCACTCCTGCCTCCGTCGTTCTTTCATCTCAAAAAAGACGACCGTTCGATCATCGTTCATCTCTTCTGTACAGGTGGACAGGGCCAGAACGGGTGCCCGTTCCTTAAAGGTTTCCGGCACTATGCCCGGCCCGAAGATCCGTCCATCATACGCGTCGTAGACCCCGGCGGATATGGCCCTCAAGCTGTACTCCCGCTCCTGGGTGATCAGTTTCCCGGTCCTGTGCCGGTCCAGATACTCCTTTTCCAGAAACCGGTCCAGGCCGCCGAACATGGCGCCTGCCGCCATGTGATGCCCGTGAATGATATTGTAGGGATCCGAGAAGTCCTTGCTGTTTCTCGCGTCCAGAAACAGTGTCCCTCCGGCATAGAACTCACCGGTGAAAGCCTTATCCAGATACTCGAAGTTGTCCTTTCCCTGCACCACCGGATGATCGACGTTCGTTCCATCGATCATCAGCCAGCAGACGGTATCCGGATTGATGGCGAGCAGTTCGTTCAGATCCCGCGTCTCTCCCCCGCCCATTCCTTTGGCCAGCATTTGCAGCTGTCCGGCCAGCACCGAAATGACCACGGCCAAAAGACCAATGAGAAGGATCAGCCAGGCCCGGTCAGCCCACCGGTTGGCTCTTCGCCAGCGAAGGAAGCTCCCCCGCAGGGCGGCAGGCTCCGCCGCCTCGCCATATCCCCGTTCGCTATATTCCGCTTCGCTATGCTCCGCTTCACTATATGTTTCTAAATACCTCATCCTCATAACGTTTCCTTCTCCGGACCAGCATCATGAGTCCCGCAGCCAGAAGCAGCCCTGCGCCCGCATATGCCATATAGTCCAGGCCCGGCACACCGGTGACGGTCGCAAGATCCCGGTTGTTCGTGAACAGGACCGTCACCGTATCGTCATACCGGTCTACGGTCTCCTGGGCGGTCGCAAGTTCCTGGTCCGACACCGTCCCGTTCGATCCATCCACCGTCGCTATGACTGCAGCCTCGCTTCCTGACGCCGTATTGCTCGATCTGATCCGGTAGCTGGCTACATGATCGGACGCATCCTCTTTGACCCGGTACTGCGAAGTCATCGGAAGGCCGCCCAGCACCAGGCAGTCGTCGTCTTTCATCCGGACATGCAGGGCCGCTTTCCCTTCTGCATCGGAAACGAACGTAGAGGCGTTGTTCTTCGTCCCTGTTGTCACACGGTCGATCTCTACCGTGGTCACGTCCCCGGTATCCACCGCCGCCGCTTCTGTCGTATACGTCTTTGACTTCTCGAGCCCGGTCAGCGTGATGGTGAACTCGAACCGCTTGCTCCGGTCGCCCAGATTACCGGTGACATTCTTTTTTAGAACCAGATCATGGCTCACGAACGCGTTCCACATCCGGTAGGCCTCCAGACGGTTCGGTGTTTCCGGATCCGAAACTCCCACCTTGCCCAGCTGGTGGGTCACGCTGCCATCCCGCTCTACCTGTCCCGTGTTCTCAGAGGCCGGCTGACCGTTATGATCCGTCCGGTTCTGGATATCGGAGAGGTCCGGCTGATAGGTCTCGCTGCCGGAAGTATTCGTGTAAGAAGTGATGCTGTGGACGTAGACGCCGCCGGTCGTATTCCCCTCCCGGTCGACCTTATTGCAGACATAGAACACCACGAAATATTCGTTGTCATCGTAATCCACCCCGGGCACGGACTTCAGTGGAGCCTGCGCGTATCCTTCGGTCTGGCTCTCCGGGATCGAGCCCGCTTCCTTCACCTTGTAGACGTAGTATCCGGCTTTCGCGAATGTGAGATCGACCGGTGTCGTCCTGGTCCTCCGGGTCTTCGTATCCTCTCCATCTCCGGACGAGGTGTTCCTCGCAGACGTATCCTGAAAATTCCCCACGAGGATCGTTGCCTTCGTTCCCGAAATGACCGCCGCCCGGTATCCCGCCTCCGTTTCCGGCTTCGGCATGTCCGCTGCCGCGATCTCCTTCCCACTGAGGGCCGTGCTCACGTTCGCGTTGTCCCAAGCTTTCACTGCCTCCATGGTGTAGATGAAGTAGGTGACCGCCGGGAAATCACCGTCCCTGCTGCAGGTCAGGATCTTCCCGAGCGTCACTGTCGCCGTATTGCCGGTCTCCCCTGCGGCGCTCTGGACCGCATAAGATGTCGGGTCCGGTGTGTCACTGGCTCCTGCCGCGAATACGCCCGCCGCGCTCATGGTCATGGCGAGGATGATGGCGATCAGTATCGCAAAGACGGGACCTCTCCACCCACCTGATTGTCTTTTTTGTCTGCTCTGTTTCATAGTTCCTCCTCTCCTTAATATCCCGTATATCGCATGACATACGTGAATCCTCTGTATCTTGAGCTGCTCATATGGCGTACTGTGATCGAAGAAGCGGACCAGCCGCCGCCGGATGCTTCGACGAGTTTTTTCTCACCTATGTACATCGCCACATGGGAATGGCATACCAGCACGTCCCCTTTCTGCAGTTTGCTGTAGGACGGCTTTCCTACACATCTCCAGCAGCCGAATTTGTAGAATGAACTCTTCTCCATACCGATCCCGCTGGCCCGCCTGCATCCCGCGAGCATCCGCGGATGCTGCGCCCCATGGGCATAAGCTGCATGGATGAAAGGATTGCAGCAATAAGTCTTTTTGTATCTGCTGCTGGGCTTCATATACTTTCGCGGTCCGTAATTGGTCCCGCAGAAATAGCATCCGTTGTGATGCGCTCCGCTGCCGCTTCCATAAGCGAAGCTGTTATCGCGGGCGATCTTCACCGCCCAGGCCACCGCTGCGTCGATCTGTTCTCCTCTCGTGCTTTTTCGGCTGATGATGGTAACGGTACGCTTCGCAGGGGTGTATTTTTTGTTTCCCTTCTGCCGGATGGTGATCCGGACTTTACCGCTCCTCTTCCGTTTGATCTTCCCCTTCGAATCGACGGAAACGACCGAAGGGTTACTGCTCCGGTAGGTCATCTTCTGCCCGGAGGCCGACTTCGCCCGGATCCGGTCCTTCTCCTTAAGATTGGTCAGGACGATCTTGTCCCGCACCTTGATTTTAGGGGTCTTTCTCAGTTCTTTGCTTCGGACCGCCACCCGCACTTTACCTGATGCCGCCACTCCCGCGACTGCGCAGCTTCGGACCAGGCAAACTGTTTCCCCGTTTCGGACCAGAGCGCCCGCGGGTATTTCGAGCCGGAACGTTTCCTGTGCCCCGCTGGAGCCTGCAGTCACCTGGCTGAACAGAGTCTGCCCATCCTCGGATGACGCCGTGATC
>JAFRLD010000191.1 GCA_017431395.1 Bacillota bacterium
GACCGGCCGCAAGGTCCTGATCCCGAAGGTCGACGCGTTCGTTCTCGATATCGACGCAGACCGCAGGCAGATCACGGTGCGCCTGCAGGAAGGACTGTTGGACCTGTGATGAAGATAGATGTTTTGACCCTGTTCCCGGAGATGTTCACTCCGGTGACAGAGGCGAGTATGCTGGGACGGGCGGTCCGCAGCGGGATCCTGGAGATCGGCCTGCATAACATCCGGGATTACACCCAGGATAAACACAACCGTACGGACGATTATCCGTTCGGCGGCGGAGGCGGGATGGTCCAGATGGCGGACCCGATCTTTCGCGCGCTCGAAGGGATCGGCGCCGAAGGCAAGAAGATCCTTTACATGTCCCCCAGAGGCCGGATCATTGACCAGCAGATGCTGGAGGAGTTTGCGGACCGGGAGGATCTGGTGATCCTTTGCGGCCATTATGAAGGGGTGGACCAGAGGGTCCTGGACCATTGGGATGCGGAGGAAGTCTCCATCGGCGATTACATCCTGACCGGCGGGGAACTTCCGGCCATGGTCCTGATCGATGCGGTGGCGAGGCTGATCCCGGGCGTGCTCGGAAACGCCGCGTCTGCCATGGATGAATCGATCTATTCAGGACTTCTGGAACATCCGCAGTATACGCAGCCGAGGATGTACCGGGACATGCCGGTACCGGAGGTGCTCACGAGCGGTGACCACCGGAAGATCCATCTCTGGAAGTTCCGGCAGTCGCTTGAACTGACGGCGCAGAGGCGGCCTCAGATGCTCCTGGAATTCGCTGAGAAAAAGGGCGGGGAACTTGACCGGGAGGAGAAGCGACTTTTGGATAGTACATTGCAAGCGTACGATCTTTAGCGTATAATAAAAAGATGAAACTACAGATCTCAAGGAACACACGAAAATACATCATCCTATATGTGGCGCTCCTGCTGGTACTATATCTAGTGATTGAGATGGTGCCGAAGGTAACGGATATTTTTGAGACGACACAGATCCTGGAACCGGGCAATCTGATGTTGACCTGCGAGACAACAGGCTATCTGATCAAGACGGAGACGATCGCCATTTCCCCTGAAACGGGAACGATCAAATACCTGAAGAAGGAAGGGGCTCCCGTCCGGAAGAACCAGCGGGTGGTCTCCATCGACGGCTATCCGACAGATTATGACGAGACATCCCACAGGCACGAGAATCTGATGGAGAATCTGGAAGGGTACGATGGGGTCAGGCAAAAGATGCGGACACCGGCGAGCGGGATCTTCAGCCTCGAGATGGACGGCTCAGAGAAGGCCCTGAATCCCGCGTATATGGACAGCCTGACCTATGAACAGGTGAAGGACCTGCCTTTGAAAGGCAAAAGCCTCGTGGAAGAGAACGTGAACACCGGGGATCCGATCTACAAGATCACCAACGATAACAAGTGGTATGTCGTCTGCTGGCTAAAAAAATCCGATGTCAAGAATTACTACGAGGGGCAGAAGGTGCAGCTGCAGCTGCCGGACGGCAAGGTCAACGCCACCATCCGGAGCATTACGAAAGAGGAGAAGCGGTTCAAGGTCATCTTCTACTCCGATATGTATTACAAAAAGCTGGCCACGACCCGGGAGGTGGACATGACCATTGAGAGCAGTGAGCAGTCCGGCCTTCTGATCGACAACGATTGCATCATCGAGAAGAACGGCAAGCAGGGGGTCTACGTCAGGAACAAGAACGGAGACTATTACTTCAGGCAGGTCAATGTCATAGAGACCGACGGCAAGGAATCCGTCATTTCGGAGTCTTCGTACTATGACCCGGAGATCGAGGACATCGTCTATACCGTCAGCGTATATGATGAGGTCCTGAAACAGCCGGAGAAGGAACTGAAGAAGGATCTGAAAGAAGAGGAACTAGAAAAAGAAAAGAAAAAACAATGATAAATCAGGAGGATATCGCAATGGAAGACATCAAGGGCAATCTGGGGAAGGTACATGAACGTATCCGGACAGCGGCGCAGAAAGCAGACCGGCCGGAGGAGGATATCACACTGGTGGCGGTCAGCAAGACCCGCACGCCGGAAGAGATCAATACCGCGATCGATGCGGGCGTCACGGACATCGGTGAGAACAAGGTCCAGGAGATCATGGACAAATACGAAGCCGTGAAGCCGGTCAGATGGCATATGATCGGACATCTCCAGACCAACAAGGTGAAGTACATCATCGACAAGGTGGACCTGATCCATTCCGTGGATTCTCTGAAGCTGGCCAAAGAGATCAACAAGCGGGCCGGGCAGCATGAGAAGGTCATGGACATCCTGATCCAGATCAATCCGGCGGACGAAGAGAGCAAGTTCGGCGTCAGTCTGGGAGAGGTCAGAGGTCTTATCGAACAGATTCTGGAAGAGTGTGAGAACGTTCGGATCCGCGGGCTCATGAGCGTAGCTCCGATCGCGGAGGACCCGAACGATGTGAAAGTTTATTTTGATGGAGTGAAGCAGCGCTTCGACGAATGCAGCCAGATCGATCATCCGCGGCTCGATTTCAAATATCTCTCCATGGGCATGTCCCATGACTTCGAGGTGGCGATCGAGGCCGGTTCCAATGTGGTGAGAGTCGGCAGTGCGATCTTCGGCGAGCGAGACTACGAAGCGTTCAGGAGGATGAAAAATGGGGGTAATTAACAAGTTCAAAAACATGATCGGACTCGAAGATTACGATGATTATGATGAGGAGTACGAAGAGGAGTACGGGAAGGCTTCCTATTACGACAACAAACCGGCAGAGACCGTGACCTCCTCAAATGCCGCCACCGGCAGGTTCGCTCCGAATGTGGTCTCCATGCAGGAGAAAAAAGTACGGGCCATCACGAACGCGTTCAAACTGGTCGTGATCGAGCCGCAGGGATTCGAGGACTGTTCCAGACTGGTGGACAGCCTGAAGGCCAGAAAGCCGATCATCATCAATCTGGAGAAGCTGGACGCGGAGATGGCGAGAAAGATTTTCGATTTTCTCGGAGGGGCGACCTATGCTCTGAACGGTACCGTACAGAAGGTGGCGAACAACATCTTCATCTTCGCACCCGAGAACGTGGCGATCGCTGCGGACAGCGAGCATAAGCCGTACAATTTCTCGGATTCCAGTGAGGGCTACAATCCCCGGAAGTGAGTAGGAGGAGAGTATGATCAGGCCAATCGATATTCAGGAAAAGGAATTTTCGAGAGCTGTCAGAGGGTACAAAGAGGACGAGGTCAATGCCTTTCTCGATGAGATCACGCTGGACCTCGAGCGACTGCTCAATGAACTCCGTGAGACCAAAGAAGAAAACAGCCGGCTGGTCGAAGAACTGGAGCGTCACCGCGGCAGTGAAGGGACCGTTGTGGAGACGCTGGAAGCGGCCAAGTCACTGATGGCCGATATCTCTGCCAGTGCGGAGAAACGGGCCGACATCCTGCTGAAGAATGCGGAGCTTGATGCGGAACTGATGAAAAAAGAAGCCAGAGAGACCGCCGAGGAGATCGCCCGCGAGAGCGAAGCCATCCGGACGAGATTCATCAGCTTCCGGACGAAGTACAAGCAGCTCCTGGAGTCGGAACTGCAGCGGTTCGATTCGCTGTCGATGGAGATCTTCCCGGAGCTGGGATCGGACGATTTTGATATCACAGGCGGATCAGCAGCGGAGCCATCCTATACGAACGTCTCGTTATCCGATCACACTTACGTAGGTGGTCAGGTTCCGAGAGACACACTGAAGAATACGAAACTCTGATGATATACCTGCTTTTGATCGTGGCTGTGATCGTGCTTGACCGCGTGGTCAAGATCGCAGTCAGCACAAATATGGATCCCGGGGACACGATCCCCGTGATCGATCACATTTTTCATATCACCTATGTGCAGAATACCGGGGCGGCATTCAGCATGCTCCAGGGGCATTCGATGCTGCTCATCATCTTACCGGCGGTCGTGATCGGGATCGGCATCATCTTCGTCTGTGTGATGTCGAAGAAGTACAATAAGATGTTTCTTGTATCCGTATCACTGATCTGCGGAGGAGGTCTGGGAAATCTGACGGACCGGATCTCGCAGGGCTATGTGACGGATATGTTTGATTTTCGCGTTTTCCCCGTCTTCAACGTGGCAGATATCTGCGTCTGCGTTGGATGCGGGCTTATGATGCTTTACATGATCATCGATATGAAGCGGAGCGAAGGGAATGGGAGCAATAACAGCGGACAAAACGGCAGATAAAACGGTCGCAGGCAAGGGGACGATGGAGGTCCTGGAGTGCACGATCCCGCCGAACATGGAGGGGATCCGGCTCGATAAAGTGCTCTCGGAGTCCTATGACGGACTGTCGAGGAGTTATATCCAGAAGCTCTTCGAGGAAGGATGCATCGAGATCGACGGGCAGGTCTGCAGCGAGAAAAAAACCAGCGCGGTCACAGGATCGGTCGTCCGGATCCGCGTACCGGAGCCGCAGCGCCTGAACGCCAAGGCCGAGGACATCCCGCTGGACATCGTCTATGAAGATGATGCGGTCCTGATCGTCAATAAGCCGGCCGGGATGGTGGTGCATCCGGCACCGGGATCACCTTCCGGAACGCTGGTCAACGCTCTGCTTTATAGATACGGGGATCAGCTCTCCACGATCAACGGGGTGCTGCGTCCCGGGATCGTCCATAGGATCGACAAGGATACGAGCGGACTGCTGATGGTGGCCCGAAACGACATGGCGCATGAGTCGCTCTCGAAGCAGCTCGCGGCACATACGATCACCCGCAGATACCGGGCGATCGTCCATGACAACATCCGGGAGGACAGCGGGACCATCGACCGGCCGATCGGCAGAGACCCGCGCAACCGGCTCAGGAATGCGGTCGTGATGACCGGCGGCAAGCGCGCCGTGACCCATTACCGGGTCCTGGAGAGGTTCGGTAACAGCACGTTCATCGAGGCAGAGCTTGAGACCGGCCGCACCCATCAGATCCGGGTGCACATGGCCTACATCCACCACCCGCTGTTCGGGGACACGCTCTATGGACCGATCGGTCACAGCATCAATGCCGGGGCCCGCAGGCAGATGCTCCATGCGGGCATACTCGGATTCGAGCATCCGCAGACCGGCGAATATATGGAATTCGAAGCACCTCTGCCGGAGGACTTCATGGCGGTCCTGGAGAGGCTGCGCAGCCGGCAGCGATAGGCAGCCCCGGCGCTCACAGGCGATAGGATCCGGCAGCCCCGGCTCCCGCACTGCGGTAAGGTCCGCCGGCGCTCACAGGGAGCCGCCGAACCGGAACTCATCTTTAAGATATTCCAGGCACTGCTCACACACGTATCCTCTTCGGAAGGTGAAGGTATCATATTTGGCGGAGCCGCACAGACTGCAGCGACAATTGGGATGATGGTTCTTGATCATGAGGACATCTCCTTTCAAAGCTTGGTCGATGAAATTAAAAGTGTATAAGAACTATACAACAGCGAACAGGAAAAAAGCAAACATTTTTCCATAAAATGTAATGAAATAACCATTTTTTGTAATGAAGTTGTATTACAACAAGAAATGAGGGACCGAAAATGTATGAAACATTTACATTGAGAGAGACCAGCCGAGGCAGGATCGAAGGGGTTCACTGGCCGCTCGCGGACGCGAAGCAGATCGTCTGTATCGTGCATGGGATCGGCGAATACGGCGGCCGTTATGACCGCGTAGCCACCAGATTCAATGAAGCGGGCATCGCTGTCCTGTCGATGGACCTTCGAGGACACGGCAATTCCGTTGGTAAGAAGGGCGAATGCGCCCCGAGAGCGGATGTGCTGGATGATATCAGCGCGCTGCTGACCTGCGCCCAGCTGAAATATCCGGGCCTTCCGATCATCCTCTACGGGCACAGCATGGGAGGGAACATCACACTGGATTACCGCTGCCGCGGGGGGATGAACGACGTCCCGGTAGCCTATCTGATCTCAGCTCCATGGATCCGCCTGACCAAACCGATCCCGGAA
>JAFRLD010000020.1 GCA_017431395.1 Bacillota bacterium
CGCCAAACTGATGAATGACGCGGGGCTGATCACCATCACCGCATTCATCTCCCCGTTCCGAAGCGACCGGAGACGCGCGAGGGAGATCATCGGAAACGAGGATTTCATCGAGGTCTATGTGAGCACGTCGCTCGAGGAATGCGAGAAGCGGGACGTGAAAGGCTTATACGAGAAGGCCAGAAAAGGGGAGATCCCGAACTTCACCGGGATCGGCAGCCCGTATGAACCTCCGGAGAATCCGGAGATCACGATCGATACCGGTGGAAAGACCATCGAGGAGTCGGTCGCGCAGCTGTTAAAGGCGCTGGAACAGTATCTGTAAACATAAACGGAGGAAACAAATGAGAAAGACCGATTGGAACCGGATCAAATGGATGACCTGCCTTTGTGTTGGGATCATAATGGCTTTATCGATGACCGCCTGCGGTGGCGGAGACGCAGAAGAAGATACCGAAGGGACGGTCAAGATCACCAACGTATCCTATGACCCGACCCGGGAACTGTATGAGGCATATAACGAATGGTTCACGGCCACTTACGAAGAAGAGACCGGAACGAAGGTCGAAGTCGTCCAGTCACATGGGGGCTCCGGCGGACAGGCCAGATCTGTCGTAGAGGGCAGCGATGCGGACGTCGTGACCCTGGCCCTGGCCCACGATATCACCCTGATCGAGCAGAACGGACTGATCGAGCCGGGCTGGATCGATGAATTTGATAAACAGTCTTCGCCGTATACCTCCACCATCGTATTTTTGGTCAGGAGCGGCAATGAGAAGGGCATCAAGGACTGGGACGATCTGATCAAGGACGGCGTGGACATCATCACGCCGGACCCGAAATCCAGCGGCGCTGCCTGCTGGAACTTCCTGGCGGCATGGAACCATGCGTCGGATAAGTACGATGGGGACGAAGCGAAGATAAAAGATTTTATGTCAAAGCTCTATAATAACGTATCCGTCATGGATTCCGGTGCCAGAGGCTCCACGACCACCTTCGTAGAGAACGGACAGGGAGACGTACTGGTCTCCTGGGAGAACGAGGCGATCCAGACCGTCAGTGAATACCCGGGCGAGTATGAGATCATCTCTCCGAGCACCAGCATCCTGGCCCAGCCGAGCGTCGCTGTCGTGGATGATAATGCCGAGAAAGACGGAACGGCGGAAGTCGCGAAGGCCTATCTGGAGCATCTCTATACGGAAGATGCCCAGAGGATCATCGGCGAATACGGATACCGGCCTTCGGATGAAGCCGTTCTGGATGAGTTTGCCGACAAATTCGATCTGGACATGAAGCTGTGCACGATCGATGATTTCGGTGGATGGGATGCCGCTTATGAGACCTATTTCATGGACGGCGGCGTATTTGATGAGATATATGATAAATAAAAAGCAAAGTATTATACCGGGCTTCTCACTGACCCTCGGGATCACGATCACGATGCTGTCGATCTTCATCCTGATCCCGCTGGCGTCGGTATTGGTGTTCTCTTTGCATCAGAGCCCGGGGCAGTTTTTTGAATGTATATCGGATAAGAGCGTCTTGAACGCACTCATTACCAGCGTCAGCTGCGCTTTCGGAGCGGCGCTGGTCAATTGCGTTTTCGGGCTGATTTTAGCATGGGTCCTGGTGCGCTGCACATTCCCCGGGAAGCGGATCCTGGATGGGCTGATCGAGCTCCCGTTCGCGCTTCCGACGGCGGTCGCAGGCATTACCCTGAGCAAGATGTACGCTACCACCGGAGAGATCGGCGGGCCGCTCTCGAAGCTCGGGATCATGGTCTCCTATACGCATCTTGGGATCCTCGTCGCCATGGTCTTCATCGGGATCCCCTTCGTCGTACGGACGGTCCAGCCGGTACTGGAGAAATTCAACCCCTCCTATGAAGAAGCGGCTTACGTGCTCGGGGCAGGTCAGTTCCTCACTTTTCGCAGGGTCATCCTGCCGGAGCTTCGCCCTGCGCTTCTGACCGGGTTCGGCCTGGCGTTCGCCCGCGGGCTCGGCGAATACGGCAGCGTCATCTATATCTCCGGCAACAGCGCCAAAAACAAGACCCAGGTCGTCTCCTACGTGATCATGCAAAAGCTGAACTACCTGGATTACACCAGTGCCACGTCGATCGCGCTGCTCATGCTGATCATATCGTTCCTGCTCCTCCTCTTCGTCAACGCCATGGCGGTCTATCAGGCGAAGCGGACGGGAACGGACTACGAAGTGGCACAGATCTCGAATATCTCCGCGAGGCAGGGCGCCAGGGAGAGGGGGATGATCGTTCTCGCGGTCCTGTTTGTCTTCTTCATGCTGATCCTGCCGCTGTTCTCCGTGCTCCGCAACGCACTGGCGAAGGGCTTTGATTTCTACATGGCCTGCCTGCAGACGGACTACGTCAGTTCTGCGCTCGGGGTGACCGTCATGGCAACGGTGCTCGCGCTGGCGGTCAATACCTTTTTCGGTCTTGTTGCCGCCTGGGCGCTGACCAGGTTCAGCTTCCGCGGCAAACAGGTGCTCGGAGCCTTGATCGATATCCCGTTCTCCGTATCCCCGGTCATCGCGGGACTCGCGTATATCATGACGTTCGGGCGGCTTGGCTGGGCCTGGCCGATCCTGGAGAAGTTCAACGATGTCTTCGGGACCGATGTCCAGATCGTGTTCGCGCTGCCGGGCGTTGTGCTCGCCACCATCTTCGTCACCTTCCCGTTCGTCTCCAGGGAGCTGATCCCGGTGCTGAATTCCGTAGGCAATGGGGAAGAGGAGGCGGCGGCAATGATGGGCGCTTCCGGCTTCACGATCTTTCGCAGGATCACGTTCCCGCATATCAAGTGGCCACTGGTCTATGGGATGATCCTCTGCGGCGCGCGGGCGCTGGGCGAATTCGGTGCGGTCAGCGCGCTGTCAAAGACCCGCGGGGAAACTTTCACGGTGCCGCTGGAGATCGACGCCCTTTATATGGATGGAGGGGCGGACTCCATCACCGCGGCGTTCGCTGTGTCCTCGATCCTCGTGATCATGGCGGTCGTCGTCCTGATCCTTCGCAATATCTTCGAATACCGCGCGAAAGCAGGTCAAAACTAAGCATTGACGAAATGGGAGGAATATGTTGAAATGTACCTTGAACTGAAGAACATCACGAAACGTTTCGCCGACACCAGGCCGGAAGAGCCGGATGCGGTCTCCCATGTCGATCTTGGGATCGAGAAGGGAGAGCTGATCGCTCTTCTTGGACCGAGCGGCAGCGGCAAGACCACGCTCCTGCGCATGATCGCCGGGCTCGATGCTCCGACGGAGGGCGAGATCTACATAGACGGGGAATGCGTCAACGACCTGTCCCCGGCCGACCGGCGCGTGGGATTCGTCTTTCAGAATTATGCTCTGTTCCGGTATATGACGGTCTATGAGAATGTGGCCTTCGGACTGGATGTGCAGAAGCGCTCGAAGGACGAAGTCCGTAAGCGCGTGGGCGAACTGCTGGATCTGATCGAGCTTTCGCATCTGCGGGATCGCTACCCGAACCAGCTTTCGGGAGGGCAGCGGCAGAGGGTCGCTTTCGCACGGGCATTGGCAACGCAGCCGGCCCTGCTTCTTCTCGACGAACCGTTCGCCGCCATCGATGCCAAGGTCCGCAAGGAACTGCGGAGATGGCTCCGGGAGATGATCCACGAGGTCGGTGTCACCAGCATCTTCGTCACCCACGACCAGGAGGAGGCGGTGGATATGGCCGACCGGATCGTGATCCTGAAGGATGGCAAGCTGGAGCAGGCGGGATCTCCGTATGATGTATATAAGAACCCGAAGACCGCTTTTAGCGCCACGTTCATGGGGGATTCGGTAGTCCTGGACAAACTCTGCGGATTCACGGGGTTTGAGGACATCACGGATGGGCGAAAGATCGTGATCCGTCCCGAATACGTCGAGGCGTTCCGTGATGACAACCCGAAGTTCCACCATTTGATCCCTTACTCGAATGAGGGGATCGTCCGGGACGTGGTATTCCGCGGTGATTCGGTGGAACTGATCATCGAAGTGAACGGGGAGAGGCTCATGTGCCGGCGCTCTATGGAGCGGCGGCCGGTCAGCACCGGGGAAAAAATGCGGGTGCTGCTGTACAGGGTCAATGTGTTCGACGAAGAGGGGGCACAGGTCCTGGCCAATGAGACGCTTCAGGATGTGGACGTTGAATTTATGTAGATCGCCTGAAAGAATGTTTTAGCCTGATATGAATGCTTTCGTTGCAGTAATGCTTATTTTCGCCGCGGCTGGTTTCGTGGATAAAGCGCTGGGAGGCCGCTTTGGCCTCTCGGAGTCTTTCGAACGGGGCCTTGGGATCATCCCCGCTATGGTGATCCCGATCGTCAGCGTCTGTTCCGTTGGGGCAGAGTTTTTCTCGCGCCATACGGACCAGGTGATGGCGCTTTCGGGGCATCTTTTTTTTGACCCGTCGATGATCGTAGGGGCGATCCTGGCACCGGACCTCGGGGGGTATTTCATTTGCGAGAAGATCGCCGCGGATCCGCAGCTGCTCGTGCTGAGCGGGGTGGTGCTGGGGACGGTCCTGGGCCAGGCGACCACTTTTCAGATGCCGGTCTTCATGGCTTCGATCGATAAGAAGGACCATCCGGGGATGTTCCGGGGCTTTATCGTCGGGATGATCGTCGTGCCGGTGGGTCTACTGATCGCATGGCCGATGATCGGGATGCCGGCGGGCCTCTTCCTGAGGCAGTTCCTGCCGGTCTTTCTCATCTGCATGGTCATAGCCGCGGGCCTTCGCTGGGCACCGAATGCCACCGGGCGGTGCTTCTCCGTGTTTGCCCGTTTCGTGAATCTGATGTTTTATTTCATGTTCGCGGTGGCGGTCCTCGGGATTTTCGTTCCGAAGCTCGCCTACACCAGTCTGGAATCGGTGGAGGAGGCGGTCATGATCTCCTTCAAGTGCGCCATCGTCGCGGCCGGCGCTTTGGTCATGTCCGAGCTGATCCTCAAGTTCTTTCGCAGGCAGATCCAGATGTTCGCGGACCGCATCGGCATCAATGAGGTAGCTGCGGTCTCCCTGCTTCTGACCTGCGCGACATCGCTCGCCATCCTGCCGCTCTATCCGCGCATGGACAAAAAAGGAAAGCAGGTGGTGACTGCTTTCTCAATGAGTGGTTCTTTCGTTTTCGGTGGATCCATGGCCTTCGTGTCCAACGTGGCCGATGGGTATACCGTTCTTATCTTTATCGTGACGAAGCTGGTCTGCGGCGCGATCAGCGCCTGGGTCATCTGCCGGATGTACCGGTCGTGAGCATGCCGATTATTTCTCTGTGATGGGGCGAAGCAGATTGCTTTCACTCTCCACGATC
>JAFRLD010000192.1 GCA_017431395.1 Bacillota bacterium
CCTCGCAGTCGCCCTGGTCCACGTGGATCCGCTTGGCGCTGACATCCGGTGTGTAATCCGCGGGCAGCGTCCCCTCCGCCCAGTCTACCAGCCGGTCGACTTCTTCCTTCTTCCCCATGCCGACCATGATGGAATGCACGCCGAGATCCCGGACATAGTCAAGGGCGGCCCGGTAGTTCCCGGAAAGGTTCCCTCCGCCGAAGGCCTTCATGCCGAAGATACCCTTGCCGGCAGCAAGGCAGGCCCGGATCGCATCCGCCATCTCCTCTGCCGTGCCGGGTGCAGAGCCTTTGCGGATCCCAAGGCCCGCGTAATTGATCAAAGGAAAAACGATGTCGCATTCCGGCACCTCTGCCATGCGCCGGACGACATCGATATGATGGGTCGAGACGCCAATAGCCCCGATCACGCCCCGCGCCTTATAATCCAGCAGGCACTGCCATGCTCCGGCCCGGCTCTCCCAGTCGGGATCCTGCCGCACCTCATGGAGCTTGAAGATATCGATATAATCCAGGTCGAGCGCCTGCAGGCACTCCTGGATCGCCGCCTCCATATCCTCGTAAGTGAGGTCCAGGCTTTTGCTCGCGATGATCGGCCGGTCGGGGTTCTCCCGCGAACAATCGATCCCGCGAAATGCCTCCCGGATGTACGGGTAAGTCTCATAATACTGAGCCGTATCAAAAAGCCGGATCCCCTTCTCATAAGAATAGCGGACGATCTCCGCTCCCTCATGCAAAGGCAGGTCCAGCTGTGTATTCCCCACGGTAAGTACGCCAAGCCCTACGGGCGTGACTTCGAGTCCGGTGTTACCAAGTTTGATCCGTTCCATGAGGTCCTCCGCAATCTATCTCTTATTCGACTGTCTCCAGATCCCCTGCTTCTCCGCTTCCGCGATCAGCTCATCCCGGAACTGCGGGTGGGCGATAGAGATCATGAGCTCGGCGCGCTCCCAGACGGTGCGGCCGGCCAGGTTGACGATCCCCTGATCGGTGACGATATAGTGGGTCTCGGATCTGGGGGTGGTCACGATCTCACCGCGGGTGAACTTAGGCTGGACGTTGCTGTGGAGGTTGCCCTCTTTGTCCTTATAAGCGCTGTTCATGCAGAGGAATGCCTTGCCGCCCGGAGAAGCATAAGCTCCGGTGACGAAGTCCACCTGCCCGCCGGTGCCGGAGATGTGGCGCGTGCCGACGCTCTCGGAGCAGACCTGCCCATAGAGGTCCGCGCTCACACACCCGTTGATGGCAATGACGTTCGACAGCTGTCCGATGATATACGGATGATTGACGTGGCTGACCATGTCGCCGCAGCAGGCCGGGTTCTCGTTGAGCCAGTCATAGAGGCTCTGGCTGCCGGCGCAAATGCCGAAGATGGACCGGCCGCGATAGATCTCCTTGTGAGCATTCGTCAGCTTGCCCTGCTCATACAGATTGAAAAAGGCGTCCGTGATCAGTTCGCTGTGGCAGCCGAGGTCCTTGATGTCCGACTTGGCCAGGTGCTCGCCCAGGATGTTCGGCATGCCGCCGACCCCGAGCTGCAGAACGGCCCGGTCCGGGATCTCCGGTGCGATAAAGTCTGCGATCGCGACCTCTTCCGGACTTGGCGGCGGAGACTTGATCTCGACCATCGGATGGTGCTCCCCTTCGACGATGTAATCGACCTCACTGATGTGGATCCGGTTGGCGTCGATGCCCTGGTCCAGACGCTCCTGGATATTGCAGACTCTGGGCAGATAATCGTTGACCTCAACGATGACGATGTCCGCCGCGTCCAGGACGGGCTTGGAAGTTGCTACTGTGAAGTGCAGGTTGAAGTATCCCTCATCATCCATCGGGGAGACGCAGATCATAGCTACGTTGACCTTGCAGTAACCCAGCTGATAGAAGCTGCTCTGGTTATGATAGATCATCGGGATATGGTCGATCAGGCCCTGGTTCCAGTATTTTCGCTCGATGCCTGCGGTGTACCAGCTGTGATAGGTGAAGCTCTCATGCTCCGGGTCATCCTCTACGATCCGGATCGGCTCGAACATGAAATAGCCGCGGCAGTTGACGTCTTTGACCTCGCCTTTTCTCTTAGCGAGGGCGGCGTCCAGCAGCACCGGCTGCCCCTGGGAGATCGTATAATCGATCCAGTCCCCATCCTTCACACACTGCACCGCCTCTTCGGGGGTACGCAGCTTGCTCTTATACTCTTCATAGTAGCCCATCGTCAGGTTCCTCCTGTTATTTTTATTCATTATACTTTGAAAGTATACTCTCAAATCCGATGATTCGTCAATGAAAAAAGACCGTGGCACAGATCGAAATCCGTGCCCCAGCCTTCGTACGACCATAACTTGGCGATCTTATTCCGCAGCCGGGATGTCATGGTGATCATCCTCTTCGCTGTCTTCCGTCGGATTATAGCCTTCGAGTCCGGCATAGTGCTTGCCGTTCTTCTCCGCATAGTCCCAGATCGCGTTCTTGATGGCGTGCTCCGCCAGAACGCTGCAGTGGATCTTGATGGCCGGAAGTCCGCCCAACTCCTCGACGATCTTCTTGTTGGAAACCGTCAGGGCTTCCTCCACCGTCATGCCGATGATCATATCTGTTGCCATCGAAGAGGACGCGATCGCGCTGCCGCATCCATAAGTCTTGAATTTCGCATCGGTGATCACATCGTTCTCATCCACATCGATGGTCACCATCATCATATCACCGCAGACCGGGCTGCCATAAATACCCTTGCCGGAAGGATCCTCGATCTCGCCGACATTATGAGGATTCAGGAAATGATCCATTACAGTATCGTTATATAAAGCCATTTTTCTTACCATCCTTCCTTGCCTGTAACAGGCGATAATTTTCTAAGTGTATCCACGACCTTAGCCAGGGCATCCACCGTGTAATCGATATCTTCCTTCGTGGTGAAGTCTCCTACGGTGAAACGCACGGTGCCGTTGATGATCTCCATCGGCACCTGAATGGCTGCGAGCACGTGAGAGATATCCAGTGAGCCGGAGGAACAGGCGGATCCTGTGGACACGCTGATCCCAGCGGCATCGAGCAGAAGCAGGATCGACTCGCCCTCGATATAGTTGAACGAAACGTTCAGGTTCGCCGGATGACGTTTGTCAAAATCCTTAGGACCATTCAGCCGTACCAGATCGATCTTAGCCTGGATCTGATCCCAGAGATACTGACGCAACTCCCTTGAGTGGGCGATATGGCTGTCTAGATTGACTCTGGCGAGCTCCGCCGCCTTGCCGAAGCCGACGATGCCGGCGGTGTTCTCTGTACCTGCCCTCTTGCGGTTCTCCTGAGCGCCGCCGTGGATGAAGCTTGGCATCATGATGCCTTTTCTCTTATATAATGCGCCGATCCCCTTCGGTCCATAGATCTTATGCGCCGACATGGACAGGAAGTCCACGCCCAGATCCTTCACATCGATGGGAACATTGCCGGCCGCCTGTACGGCATCTGTATGGAACAGCACCCCGTGCTTCTTCGCTACAGCGGCCAGTTCCTTGATCGGCTCCAGTGTGCCGATCTCATTGTTCACCATCATGATGCTGATCAGGATCGTCTTGTCCGTGATCGCATTCTCAAGATCCTCCGGAGAAACGAAGCCTTCCTCGTCAACGTCCAGATATGTGATCTCCATCCCATGATACTTCTGCAGATACATGCAGGTATGGATGATGGCGTGATGTTCGATCTTCGTCGTGATGATATGATTGCCCTTATCCTTCAGCTGGTCTGCGATCCCCTCTAGGACCCAGTTGTCCGCCTCGGTGCCACAGGAAGTGAAAAAAACTTCCGCCGGATTCGCTCCGATCAGGTCCGCGACCTGCTGCCGCGCGTTCGTGAGGCCTTCTTTCGCGCGGAGTCCGGGGGCATAAAGGCTGGACGGATTCCCGTAAACTTCCGTGTAATAAGGGATCATTTCACGTACGACTTCCTCCTTGACCGGAGTCGTCGCAGAATAGTCTAAATAGACTTCTCTCATGTGTTATACCTCTCCTTTTCAGCTAACATTTGACAGGTGAAAAGCCTGTTTTGTTTATAGTATACCTGTTTGGTACAGTTTGCAATATCTAATCGAAAAATTAAATAAGTATTTAATCTAAATCAGTTTCTTCTCTTTCGCGATCTCTTCGAGCTCCTCTTCCGAGAGGTCCTCCACGTAGCGGACGTTCTCCAGCTGCTTGCGGAAACCCGCCCGGAATTCCTCCAGATACTCTGCCCGAAGCGAGGCCTGCTCCAGCGCCTCTTCCTCGGTCAGACCCTCGGCTTTTTTCTTGTGAGCCAGCTCGTTGATCCGGTCGATCAGTTCTTTTCTCATCTTATCTTAGTCCTCCGGTTCATACTCAAATGTCGGCATAGGCTGCAGCTTGAACAGGTTCGCCTTATGCTTATAATCGATCTTCTGGCGGATCTCCTCATCCTCACAGACCCCCTCCCGGATGTACCGGTCGAGCACCGCATAGGTGAAGCCCAGATTGTCCTCATCCGTCTTGGCCTGCAGGCCATCGATCGGAACCTTATCCACGAACATGGACGGCAGACCGAGCGCACGCCCAACGGCCTTGACCTCCTGCACAGTCAGCTTCGAAAGCGGGCTGAAGTCCCCTGCTCCATCGCCGAACTTCGTATTGTATCCGACCCAGTCCTCCGAAAGGTTGCAGGTATTCGCCACACGACCATTGATGTTCTGGGACACCGCATAGAGCACGGCCATCCTGAGCCGCGGCGGCAGGTTGGTCTTCGCCTGGTCGCTGAAATAATCAAAATGCTGGACCAGCTCATTGACCACGCCGTCATAAGCTTCTTTGATATTGAACACGCAGGAGTCGATCCCGAGGTGTTCCACCAGAGCCTTCGAGACGTCGATGTCGAACTGCTCTCCGTTCGGCATCATGACGCCGAACACGTTCTCTTTGCCGAGCGCCTCCGCGCAGAGCGCTGCCACGACGGAGCTGTCTTTGCCACCGGAGATCCCGATGACCGCCTTGCAGCCTTTGCCGTTCTCTTCGAACCAATCCCTGATCCACTGTACGATATCGTCTTTTACTTTGTTCGCGTCAAATGCCATATTGATCCCTCCGATCGATCTCCTTCTGGAGCGCTCTCAAAATATATTTCGAATTCAGCATGAATGCTTCCTTCGGCTGTTCCATCTGTTTGTAACCGGTCCAGTACCGGTCCGCATACCGCTGGAGCATGGTCTCCTCATCGAGCCCGCCGTCCCGGAGCTTCCGGACGAAGTCCATCTTGCTCTCGCATTCCGCCGCGAAATCATCCCAGTAGCCTCCGAGCAGGTCCTCCGGGACCATACCGAAATGCGGCAGGGCCAGGTGCCTCGCGTTCAGGTGGCGGCATTTCTCCGCCGACAAAAGTGCGTCGTGAAAATCCTTCAGGACCGGCGTATGGATATATCCACGCCCGTCCGGCGTTCCCTCCGGCCTTCCCTCGATGATCCCGGTGCTCTCGCTGGTAAACAGCAGCGAGACCGGTTCGAGCAGATAACTCATAGAGCAGTCCGTATGCCCTTTTGTCTCGTAGGCCGTGATCGTTTCTTTGCCAAGGGAGATACTGTCCCCGTCCCTGAGCACCCGGTCCACACCCAGATTGTCCACCCGGATCTCCTTCGTGCTCCCGGGTTCATAGAGCTGCAGGGCGTGCTCCCCAAGCTCCTTCATCAGGTCATGGGCCCCCGGCCTCTTCAGGATATCCGCGCAGTGCTGGCTCCCGCAGACCTGTGCTCCCGGGAAGGCTTCCCGGATCCAGGGCAGAGCCCCGATGTGGTCGTAGTGGGAATGGGACAAAAGTATATAGTCCAGCCGGTCCCTTCCCAGCGAGGCGAGCCGGTTGACCAGGTTCTGCAGGGTCACCTCAGCGCAGTAGGCCATGCCGCAGTCGTACAAAGCGGTTTTGTCGCTGCCGCAGATCAGAAGCGCCTCCCCGCCGTGCCCACCCGTGATCCGGTAAATGGGCCCCGGAAATGCGAACCGGTCGTATCCCTCAAATATTTCAAACAAGGCGATATCCTTTGGCACGTCGACCACGGAGGACTTCACCTGTGAACTCATATCAATTGTCATGTCTTACTCCGTCATCTTCCTCAGGCGTGAAAACGATCGCCCCGTCGTTATATCCGTCCTCTGCCGCCGCGAGCTCCGCGAACGACATGGTATAGCTGTCAAGCTCATAGTCCAGCGCCCCTTCGAACGAGTAGCGGTAGGAGTCTCCGCCCAGCCTTTGCATACGCGAAGTCGTGATGGCATCCCGCAGGCACTGGTGCAGCACCCCGCTGCCATCGTCCGGAGTCAGCTCCACATCGGACTCCTCCGAATACCACTGGCGGAACCGGCAGAACTCGTCCACCAGCCGCCGCAGATCGCTCTCCGCGTCGATGCCCTGCCCGCGGTTCTGGGCGAGCCCGATCAGGGACATCTTGATCTGGTGCAGCAGCGAATAGATCTCGCCCGCATCCTCCGGAAGGCCCTCGAGAATGTCCTCGAAATAGTCCTCGAGAAGCTCCGGGATCATCGTCTCCTCCGCCCCTTCAAACAGCGCGTAGACCGCTTCCTGCTCTATATATTCATCGCTTTCGACCAGGTCTGCCATCGCCTCGAAGTATTCAAACTCCGCCGCCGATTCCAGATCCAGGTACTCCAGAAGTTCATAAAAGTCCATTGAGTCTTTCCTTCTCCAGGTCAAAATTCATGAATTTGACCTTCTTATCCTCATCCACATCCGCGAAGATGTAGTCGATCATGTTGACGAAATTCTCCGACAGGTCGCTCGCGTAGAACACGTTCGTGAAGTCAGAGCCTTTGGCGTGCATGTCGCGCGCGGTCAGGATCCGGTCGATCTGGCCGACGACGATGCTGCTCGGGTTGATGATCTTGATCCCCGGATAGATCCGCTGCAGATTCTCCTGGATCAGCGGGTAATGGGTGCATCCCAGGATCACCGTGTCGATCCGGTTTTCCTTGATAAAATCGTCCATATAGTAATGAATGGTCATGTCCATGATCTCGTGATCGATGATGCCTTCCTCGATCAGGGGCACAAAGGCTGGACACGCCGTTTCAAAGATCTTCAGCTCTGGCTTCAGCTCTTCGATAAAGCTTTTGTAAGCATGGCTCGCGATGGTCACCTTCGTTCCGATAATGCCGATCCGGCTGTCCGGCGTGCACCGGTTCACGAC
>JAFRLD010000193.1 GCA_017431395.1 Bacillota bacterium
CTGACCGGTGAGATGGTCGAGCTGATCGAACATGGCGTTGAGAACATCGCCTGCCTGCAGCCGTTCGCCTGCCTGCCGAACCATGTTACCGGCAAGGGCATGATGAAGGCCATGCGCAAGTTCAGTCCGAAAGCGAATATCGTCGCCATAGACTTCGACCCGGGTGCGTCCCATGTGAACCAGCTGAACCGGATCAAGCTGATGATGACGACGGCGCATAAGAACCTGGAGGATAAGATGGCGGCGGAGAGCTGATCCCGCTTGCTAATTCAGAGAACACACTATATAATGATATTGTAATTTTCTGAAAACCTTAAAAAGGGGGGAGATCTTATCATGAAGAAGAGAGTTTTAGCCCTGGTCGTCAGCGCCGCTGTGTTTGTCACCATGAGTTTTGGCATGACCTGCACAGCCTTTGCCGGGAATACATCCATTGAGAAGTCTTCAGGCAATAAGTCAACGATCAGAACGATCAGCAACGGATCATACAATATCAACCTGAGCCGAGCGGCAACATTCTACTTGTATGGAGAAGCCAACTCCTCGGTCTCAGTGACTTCTCCGAGCGGATCCACTTCCTATATTTATCTGGGAAGTGATGGATATGGTGGGAAATACTATAACGTCACAGGGACCTATTACATTAGCGGATCCATTGATCCCGGAAAATCCGTTGTGGCTTACGCTCCGAAAAAAAATCAGAAACTGACCGCCGGCAAGAACTATCTGTTCGGCAACAGCGGAACAACGGCGAATACCTTCACGTTCAAGGCGACCAAAACCGGCTACCTTAAGATCATGAAGGACAAAGAACTCAGTTGCAAATACACCTTGTGGAAAGGCAAAAAGAAAGTCGCGAATGCCGATCCTGCCTATTCGTCTACAGGAGCACTGTATTATGGCGTAACAAAAGGCAAGACATACAAGATCAAATTGGCTCCAACTTATATGGGAGACTGTTGCTATGCGCTCAAGCTGGTCAACGGCAAAGTGAGAGAGACTAGCGGAAGCAAGCAGGGCAAGGCCAGGAGCATGAAGAAGAAAAAGACCTACAAGGGCACGATCCAGGCCGGATCCGCTAAGGCAGACTGGTATAAGTTCAAGCCAAAAAAGACGGATTCGAAGCTTTACATTAAGGCATACACCGGATCTGAACTCAAGATCATGTACTTCTGCAAAGGTTCGGGAAAAGTTTATAAGTACACCAGGACCCTTTATGGACCTTCTGTGTCGATCCAGCAGCCATTTTATAATTCAAACAAAAATGCCACCTGGTATGTTAAGGTTTACAGAGCGAACAAGTACAGCAGCGGCTATTACACCCTCAAATGGAAATAACCCGCCGCAAACACAACTGAATTGATATTTCCGCACCCATGGAGTTGAAATGTTGTCTCCATGGGTGTATACTTTTATTCAGAAATATTAAACAGAGGGAGGTGTCTTCATGGGAAGACATGGTACAATTGCAGGTAGGAAGGCGGCACAGGACTCTAAGCGTGCTGCAATGTTCACGAAATACGGCAGACAGATCATCGTAGCTGCTAAAGCCGGAGGCGACCCGGATTACAACGCGACTCTGAGAGTGGCGATCGAGAAGGCTAAGGCCATCGGTATGCCGAACGAAAACATCAAGAGAGCGATCAAGAAGGGCACCGGCGAGCTCGGCGGAGAGACCTACGAGGAACTGATGTTTGAAGGATACGGTGTCGGCGGAGTCGCAGTCATCGTCGAGGCACTGACAGACAACAAGAACCGGACGACAGCCGCGGTCAGATCCACATTCGATAAGCACGGCGGCAACCTGGGATCCCAGGGATGTGTATCCTATATGTTCGCCCGCAAGGGTGTGATCATCATCGAGAAGACCGATGAGATCGATGAAGATGAATTGATGGAAGTGGCTCTGGAAGCAGGCGCGGATGATATGATCACCCACGAGGACAGCTTCGAGATCCAGACTGAGCCGTCGGCATACACCGATGTTCACGGAGCACTGACCGATGCAGGATATGAATTCGTAGAATCCGAGATCGAATTCGTTCCTTCCATGGAAGCAGCCCCGAAGACACCGGCGGACATGAAGGCTCTTAAGAAGATGATCGACATTCTGGAAGACAATGACGACGTCCAGAAAGTCCACCACAACTGCAGCGTCGATCTCGAAGAGATCTGATCGCAACAGTTGAACTGAATATAACACATCAGCGACGAATGACTGAGGTGTTCGAGCAGGGTAAGTATAATTCAACCTACATAACATTCCAGGGATGCCGAGTCCTGCGGTACAATGTCAGGCCTGGCTTTGACAGGAAGACAGGAAGCTGCGGCAGGCGACCCACCTATCAGTCGATAGGGCGTGAATTATCACCCGAAACGGCACTTCGGTTTTTTCTTGTGAATCAAACCGAAAGGAAGATATAGAAAAATGGCCAAAAAACAATTCAAGGCGGAGTCCAAAAGACTCCTCGACCTGATGATCAACTCGATCTATACACACAAAGAGATTTTTTTGAGAGAGCTCATCTCCAATGCGAGCGATGCGATCGACAAGCTCTATTACCGGAGCCTGCAGGACGGGATCTCCGGGATGAACCGCGAGGATTTCAGCATCCGCATTGACACAGACAAAGACGCCCGCACGCTCACCATCACCGACAACGGGATCGGCATGACGAAGGAAGAGCTGGAGAAGAACCTGGGAACCATCGCCCGCAGCGGCAGCCTGGACTTCAAGTCCGCCATGGATGGCGCAGAAAATTCTGCGGAGGAGACCATCGACATCATCGGCCAGTTCGGCGTCGGATTCTATTCCGCCTTCATGGTCAGCGAACAGGTCACCGTACTCTCGAAGGCTTTTGGCTCCGATGAGGCATGGCAGTGGGAATCAAAAGGCGCGGACGGCTACACCGTGAAAGAAGCAGAGAAGGAGGGCCACGGCACCATCATCACCCTGGTCATCAAACCGGACACAGAGGACGAGCGCTATACCGAATTCCTCGAGGAATACCGGATCCGCAGCCTGGTCCGCAAGTATTCGGACTACATCCGCTACCCGATCCAGATGATGGTCGAAAAGAGCAGGCTCAAAGAGAGCCCGGAAGGCGCGGCAGAGGACGAAAACAAGCAGCCCGAATACGAGACCTACATGGAGCTTGAGACTCTCAACTCCATGGTGCCGC
The DNA here is from genome assembly GCA_017431395.1 of Bacillota bacterium. GTDB lineage: Bacteria > Bacillota > Clostridia > Peptostreptococcales > Anaerovoracaceae > Lentihominibacter. Next base: position 3,183 of record JAFRLD010000193.1, read on the forward strand.
TCTGGAAGAAGCAAAAAAGCTCGCTGACGGACGAAGACTACAACCGTTTTTATAAAGAGAAATATTATGATATGACCGATCCGGTCAAGGTGATCCACACCAACGTAGAGGGCGTGCTGAGTTATACCGCGCTGCTCTTTATCCCGGGACAGGCTCCCTACGATTATTATTCGAAAGACTTCGAGAAGGGCCTGCAGCTCTATTCGAGCGGCGTGATGATCATGGAGAAATGCCCGGACCTGCTGCCGGATTATTTCAGCTTCGTTCGCGGCCTGGTCGACTCGCAGGACCTTTCGCTCAACATCTCCCGTGAGATGCTCCAGCATGACCGCCAGCTTAAGGCGATCGCCCAAAGGCTGGAGAAAAAGATCAAATCCGAGCTGCTGGAACTCCTGAACAAAGACCGCGAGAAGTATGCGGCTTTCTTCAAGAACTTCGGGCTCCAGCTCAAATACGGAGTCTACGAAGGCTTCGGCATGAACAAGGATAAGATCCAGGACCTGCTGATCTACTATTCGACCTTCGAGCCGGAAGCAGAGGAGAATGCCGATAACGCAAAGGCTGGTCCGTCCCGCATGGTCACCCTGGCCGAATACGTCAGCCGCATGAAGCCGGAGCAGAAGTACATCTATTACGCCGTTGGCGAATCCATCGAGAAGATCGACAAGATGCCGCAGACCGAAGTCCTTAAGGATAAGGGATACGAGATCCTTTATATGACCGAGGACGTGGACGAGTTCGCGATCCAGATGCTCCGGGAATTCGACGGCAAGGAATTCCGGTCCGTATCCTCTGATGATCTTGAGCTGGAGGAAACAGAGGACGAGAAGGAAGCTGCCAAGAAGCAGGAGGAGGAATCCAAGGACCTGCTCGAATTCCTGAAGGAGAGCCTCGAGGGCAAGGTCACGGAGGTCAAACTCAGCCAGCGGCTGAAGTCCCATCCGGTCTGCCTGACTGCGAAGGGCGGACTCTCCATAGAGATGGAAAAAGTCCTGAACGCTATGCCGATCGACGAGAAGGTCAAGGCCGAGCGCGTTCTCGAGATCAATGCCGGCCACAAGATCGTCGACACACTGAACCGGCTTTATAAAGAAGACAAAGAGAAGCTAAAGGTATACGCCTCGATCTTGTACGATCAGGCCCTGCTGATCGAAGGCCTCACACCGGAGGATCCGGTCGCCTTCGCCGCAGCGGTGTGCGATCTGATGACCGAATAATATCCCTATGGGAGCATCACGCAGGATCCATTCAACCGAACAGAGAGGATAATCTAGATGAAACGAATCGCGATCATCGACGGAAACAGCCTGATCAACCGGGCCTACTACGCCATGAGAAATCCCATGATGACGAAAGAGGGGATCTACACTCACGCCATCTATGGATTCCTCAACATGCTGGATAAACTCCGCAAGGATTACGAGCCGGAATACATGGCCGTCGCTTTTGACATGAAAGCGCCCACCTTCCGGCATCTCGAATTCGAGGAGTACAAAGCCGGCCGCAAGAAAATGCCGCCGGAGCTCGCCATGCAGATCCCGCTTCTGAAGGATATCCTCGATGCCATGGGGATCCGCCGGGTGGAAATAGAGGGCTTCGAAGCGGACGATATCATTGGAACGATCGCGCGTGCTGCCGAGGATTCCGGCCTTGAGCCTTATATCATCACCGGCGACAAAGACCAGCTGCAGCTCGTCACGGATGTGACGAAAGTCGTCTTCACGAAAAAAGGCGTCTCCGAATTCGATCTTTATGATGAGGAGTTTTTTCGCGAGAAATACGGCTTCGATCCGATCCAGTTCATCGATTACAAAGGGCTGGCCGGCGACAGCTCCGACAACATTCCGGGAGTACCGGGCGTCGGAGCCAAATCCGCGACCAAACTGATCCAGGAGTTCGGTGGAGTCGAGGAGATCCTGGAGCATGCCGATGAGATCAAGCCCGCGGGACTTCAGAAAAAGATCAAGGACAACCGGCAGCTGGCCCTCATGAGCAAAATGCTCGCCACGATCAACGTCTCCGTGCCGATCGACACCGGGATCGAGAACTGGGAGATCCAGCCTTTGGATAAGGCCGGACTCGTTCAGATCTACAAAAAACTCGAGTTCAACCGCTTCCTGAAGAAGCTCAATATCACGGCCGAGGATCTCGTCAAGGCCGGGCCGGCCGAAGAAGAGGGCGAGGAAGCTGCTCCGATCGAGAAGTTCGATCCGGCGGATTTCACAAAAGTCACAGTGAAAGAACCGGATGCCCTGAAGGGCCTGAGCCTGAAAGGGGACGTCGTTCTGAAGGTCTTCGGCGACAACAGCCATGTCAGAAGGCCGCAGATCGACGGCGTGCTCCTCACCTGCGGGAGCACCTGCTACTTCCTGGATCCGGCCGTGCTCCCGGCAGCCGGTCCGTGGCTCGATGCCCAGCCGGTCCGCGTCATGGGACACGACATCAAGAAAGACCTCTACATGCTGATGTGCTATGGAGCCTCCCGTTTTGATGTGGCCTTTGACTGCCAGATCGCCCAGTACGTGCTGGATCCCGGCAGGAGCGACTACAGCATTTCGGCGCTCACTACGGAATTTCTGCAGGATACTCTTGAGGCAGAGGACCAGTTCGCCGCGAATACCGGGCAGATGGATCTCTTCTCCGATCCTGCCGACACCTTCCTGGAATACGGGCTCCGCTGGAGCATCGCTGTTCTTGAGCTGAAACAGCTGCAGGAGCGCGAGATCGCATCGCAGAACCTGGAAGCCGTGCTCTATGATATAGAGCTTCCTCTCGTTGAGGTCCTGGCAGCCATGGAGAAGGAGGGCTTCCGCGCGGATCCTCAGTTCCTGGAGGAGTTCGGTCAGAAGCTGCAGGGGGAGATCGGGAAACTGACCGCGTCCATCCATGAGATGGCCGGGGAAGAGTTCAACATCAACTCCCCGACCCAGCTCGGTCCGATCCTGTTCGAGAAGCTCGGACTTCCAAGCGGCAAGAAGACGAAGCGGGGATATTCCACCAGCGCGGACATTCTCGAGAAGATCCGGGACAAGAATCCGATCGTGCCCGCGATCCTGGAATACCGGCAGCTGACGAAACTAAAGAGCACCTATATCGATGGACTCATCCCCCTGATCAATGCGGAGGATGGCAAGATCCACGCCCACTTCATGCAGACGGTCGCGGCAACCGGTCGGATCAGCTGTATCGAGCCAAATCTACAGAACATCCCGATCCGTACCGAGCTCGGAAGGCTCCTTCGCAAGGCCTTCGTGCCGGACGATACGGAGCACACCCTGGTCGGGGCGGACTACTCCCAGATCGAACTCAGGGTCCTGGCGCATATGTCGGAAGACCCGGCCCTGATCGACGCCTTTAACCGCGGGGAGGACATCCACCGGGCGACCGCCGCGAACGTGCTCGGCGTCCCCGAAGACCAGATCACGGTAGAGGAGAGGAGCCGGGCGAAAGCCGTCAATTTCGGTGTCATCTATGGCATGAGCGCTTTCGGGCTCTCCAGCAACCTGAATATCTCCAGATGGGAGGCTGACGAGTACATCAAGGCCTATTTCGAGAAACACCAGGCCGTCAAGGAGTTTATGGACGGACAGGTGGAGTTTTGCAAGGAAAACGGCTATGTAGAGACCATGTTCGGACGAAAAAGATATATCAACGAGATCAAAGCCTCCCAGTACATGACCCGGCAGCTCGGGGAACGCCTGGCGATGAACTCACCGATCCAGGGAAGCGCCGCGGACATCATCAAGATCGCTATGAACCGCGTCTACCGCGCGCTGAGAGAAAAAGGTCTCAAGTCCCGTCTCATCCTGCAGATCCACGATGAGCTCATCATCCATACGGATGTGACGGAAGCGGAGCAGGTCAAAAAACTCCTCGTAGAGAACATGGAATCGGCGGTGACGATGAATGTTGCCCTTAAGGCCGATCTGAACGAAGGTGGAAACTGGTATGAGCTCAAGTAAAGTCATAGGTCTGACCGGGGGGATCGGGACCGGCAAATCCACGGCGGCGGCATACCTTATAGCCGCTCCTTTGGAATGCGGCCGGTTCGTCCATATCGATGCCGACGCGATCAGCCGGGAGCTGACCAGAAAGATCCCCGGAGAAGACAACCCCGTACTGGAGGAGATCGGCCGGGAATTCGAGCCCGACCCCGTACTGCGGGAGGATGGATCCCTCGACCGGGCGGCTATGGCAGATCTCGTCTTCGCTGACCCAGAGAAGAAGCAAAGGCTGGAGAGCATCCTTTTCACCCATATCATTGCAGAGATCCATGCGCAGATCGACCGGGCGAAAGAAGCCGGTCGGCCGGTGCTGCTGGACGCACCTCTGCTTTTTGAAGCCGGGCTGGACAGCCTTTGCGATGAGACGATCCTGCTGACGGCGGACCACGACGTCAGGATCCACCGCGTCACGCTGCGCGACGGCAGCCGCCCGGAAGATGTGGAAGCCAGGATCCGGAATCAAATGCCGGACGAACAAAAAATCCCCCGTGCGGATATTATCGTGGATAACTCCGGCACGGAGGAAGATCTTCAGCTTCAGCTGGATCGGGCCCTTGCCCGTATATTTACTATCTGTGACTGAGTTCCTTCGGTGTCAGCAGATGCCTCGGGATACCGTCGACCATAATCGGGGAGACGTCTCCCTGGATCAGCGGGGTCACATAATCGATGAATTCCTGTGTGACATAGTCGCCTTCCTTGTTGACCCAATCTCTCGGAACGAGTTTCTCATTGTTCGCGATCTTATGAACGTCCTTGACGGAAGTGCCGCACTGATAAGGATCATCGGAGATCCTCTCCAGGACGACCATCTTGCCGGAATCACCTTCATCCGCCGCCATGACTGCCGCACCGCCGACCTGTGTAGCTTCCAGGATATCCACACGGGAAGCCAGGTGAGAAGCGGAACGCTGCAGGGTGGAGAGTTCGATGGATCTGGTCTTGCAGCCGAATTCGCCCGCGATGAAGCTTGCCAGATAGGAAGCTGTGCCTGAGAGCTGCTTGTGGCCGAACGCGTCGACGAAGTCGATGCTGTTACCGAATTCACAGATATATGTGCCATCCTTGGCCTTGATCCCTTCGGAGACCGCGACGACGATCGAGGTCTTTTCTTTTAACAGCCGGCCGACCTTCTTCTTGAACTTATCAAGATCGAACGGAACTTCCGGCAGATAGATCATGTCCGGTCCTGCACAGTCCTCGCCAACGGAAAGGGCGGAGGAGCCGGTCAGCCATCCGGCGTCTCTTCCCATGACCTCTACGATGGTTACGAGTCCATGCTCATAGTCCAGGCAGAATCCGTCACGGATGATCTCTTTCATGGAGGTGCCGATGTACTTGGCTGCGCTGCCAAATCCTGGGGTATGGTCGGTCATGGCCAAATCGTTATCGATGGTCTTCGGGCAGCCTACGAATTTGCACGGATGTCCTGTGATGATCGCATAATCAGACAGCTTTTTGATCGTATCCATGGAGTCGTTGCCGCCGATATAGATGAATGCTTCGATATCCAGTTTGTCCAGGATCCCGAAGATCTTCTTATACACTTCCATATCCTCATGGATCTCCGGCAGCTTGAACCGGCAGGATCCGAGGAATGCCGCAGGTGTTCTCTTGAGAAGCTCTGCGTCGAGTTTTGTTTTGATGTGGTCCGAGAGATCGATGTAACTCTCGGTGAGGAGTCCCTGTACGCCGTGCAGCATACCATACACATTCTGCGCTCCACGGTCTTTCGCGGTTCTGTAAACGCCCGCCAGGCTGGCGTTGATCGCGGAGGTCGGCCCTCCGGATTGTCCTACGATGACATTTCTTTTCATTTGTCTACCTTCTTCCTTATTTTGGTAGTGTCAAATCCTACACTACTAACTCTTTCTAAACCTTAGTATTTTCAAGGGCTCAAGCTTTTTCTACAAAGAAAAGAGCAATTACCCCCTTTTCTGGTACAATGTTCTTGCGACAAAACCTCATAC
>JAFRLD010000194.1 GCA_017431395.1 Bacillota bacterium
GACTTTTTGGCCGGGGATTTTTTCTTCGTGTCGGACTTTTCTTTCTTCGTGTCGGACTTAGCCTTCTTCGCATCGGTCTTGGTCTTCTTAGAAGAGGACTTCCTGCCGGCAGGTTTCTTCTCTTCTTCCTGCGTTGCTTCCGCAGCTTCCTGCTCGGCCTCGCCAGTAGCGCTTCCAGCATCCGCGGCCTCACCCGCAGCGCTCTCAGCCCCGCCCGCAGCTTTCTGCGCAGCCTTCTTCTCAGCTTCACGGGCGGCCTTCTCGGCGGCCATGGCAGCGGCGATCGCAGCGGCTTCCGCGAATGCGTTCATCACAGGAGCTTCCGGCTTAGCCTTCTCCTCGGCCTTCGCGGCTCCGGATGCGGCCTCGTCGGCATCCTTGCTGTCAGCCAAAGCAGCATCCTTCACGGCTTCGCCCTTAGCCGGCTCGTCCTTCACGTTGCCAGCCGCTGCAGCTTCTTCGCTGTCAGCATCAGGAGCGGCATGCTTCTTCTCGGCTTTCTCGTGCCGGCTGTTCTTCTCGGCCTTGGTCCGGAAGCCTTTTTTCTCGTGCGGCTTCCCGGCTGTCTCCGCAGAGCTTTCGCCGGCGCCTGCAGAAGCGGCTCCGGATGCGCCCTCGGCGGCATCCTTCATGTCCGCCTTCGCCTCAGCCTTCGAGGATGACTTCGCTCCGGCCTTCGAAGATGCTTTCGCCTCGCTCTTCGACGAGGTCTTCGACTCGGCCTGTCCAACTGAAGAATCGCCACGCAGAGAATCTGCTGCGTTTCCTGTAGGGGCAGTGCGCCCAGCCTTTGCAGAAGAACCGGATCTCGAGGAAGACTTGCGTCCCCGTCCTCTCCCGGATCTGCTTGAAGACTTCGTTTCCGCGGGATCATCCACGATCTCGCTGTCTTCCTTCAGACTGGTGCAGAGTACGATGTGGCGGTCGCTCCAGAAATCCTGGATGTTCCGGTACCCCTTGTCTTTGCTGACAATGTAGTACTCGGTGTCCGCAGGTTCGGTGCCGATCAGGAATCCGACGTAGGAAGCCAGCTGGATGTCCAGCGCCTGCTTGCCGTGATGCACTTCGATGACGGCGAGCTCTCCCTCCGTGTTGCGCAGGAGATTGAAGACTCCGAGATCGATCTTGCTGGAGTTCTTCGTGTAGAAGAGCACGATCCGGCTGTCCGTGGTGAGATCCTCGATCCCTTCCAAGCCCGCAGCATTCACATTCTCGTAATCGATCAGATAATACTTCATAATTCCTTTCCTGTTTCTTCGACATTAATTTACTACGCCATACAATATACCAAAAGCGCGCCGGAAAATCAAATCATCGTGTATAATAAACCCATGGAAGCATCGAAAGAACTCGACATCAAACGATATATCCTCATCGGCTGCGGGGGCCTTCTCATCAACCTGATGTATGTGCTGGTCACGGTCCCCTACGGGATCATCAACGGCGGGGTCACCAGCATGAGCATGATCCTCTCCCGGCTCCCGGGAACGAGCCTTCTTTCCGTAGGCGCCTGGGTGGCCATTGTGACCGGGATCCTGCTTTTGCTGTGCGGGCTGTTCCTGGGGAAAGAAAACTTCCTGGGCAGCATCTTCAGCTGCATCTGCTGCGTGGGCGGCTTCAACCTTTTCACCCTCATCGTCCCCCGGGGCGTGGCGGACTTCATACAGGAGTTCGGAGCCATCGGCGCGAATCCGGTCGTTCCCGCAGGCACCCTCATCGAACTCGTCATCTGCGCCATCTTCGTCGGTTACGGCTATTACCTGTGCATCAACAACAACGCGACCGCGGTGGGCATGGATACGATCGCCCTGATCCTCCACAAGAAAAACGAGAAGATCCCGGTCGCCTGGGCCATGTATACCATCAACATTATCGTCCTGCTCCTCGGCCTCGCCACCTATGGGCTGATCTGCGTGCTCATGGGGATCGCCTTCGCCGGCGTCCAGGCAGCCAGTCTGAATTTTTTCCTCCGGCGCGCGGACCGTGCAAAGGCTGGAGACCGTGCAAAGGCTGGCCCAAACACCATTTGACAGAAACGGCCGGAATGCGTATAATCTTTGACGGGCGTCCGCGAAGAAACGCGGGCGGGAAGCCTCAAGCAGTTCGGGTCCGATATCCTGCTTGTAAAATATTAAAACCAAAGGAGAAACAATTCAATGAATCTTATCAAACGTGAGATGGAGGATTACCGCATCCTTTTGCGTAACATCCCGAGTCTTGTAATTTCACTGTTCATCGTGAGCGTGATCATGATGAACCTCTTGGCCAACAAAGAATTCGTTTCGATGAAATATCTTGCTCTGGACTGTGGATTCGTCCTCAGCTGGATCAGTTTTATCTGCATGGATATGATCTGCAAACGGTTCGGTGCCAAAGCCGCCGCCAAGATCTCCATCCTGGCCATGTTCATCAACCTCTGCGTGGTCCTGGTCTTTAAGCTCATGTCCCTGACCCCGGGCATGTGGGGCGAATACTATTCCACCGGTATGACCGAAGTCAATGACGCGCTGAATACGACGTTTGGCGGCAGCTGGTATGTCGTACTGGGAAGCAGTACGGCCATGGTCTGCGCGGCGATCTGCAATTCCCTGATCAACCATGGGATCGCCAGACGGCTCAAGACCTCCGGGTTTGGAGCTTTTGCCCTGCGGTCTTTCGTATCCACGGGGATCGCCCAGTTCGTCGACAACTTCGTGTTCGCCACGATCGTTTCGCTGCATTTCTTTGGCTGGACCTGGACGCAGGTCATCTGCTGCTCGATCACGGGGGCGGTCATGGAACTGCTC
>JAFRLD010000195.1 GCA_017431395.1 Bacillota bacterium
ACATGATCGAGACCGGCTGCAAGGAGAGCGGCGTCAAGTACAAGAGAATGCCCAGCGGCGCCGGACACGACGCGAAGCCCATGGGAAGATTTATGCCGATGGGCATGATCTTCGTCCCCAGCAAGGACGGCATCAGCCACAGCCGCCTGGAATGGACCGACTGGGAGTATGTGGACAAGGGTGCCGACGTTCTGTACAACACTCTGCTGGAACTGGATAAGACCGAATAATGCCGGCAAGCCGGTGAACATCACTTCAAAGGAGCAGCCATGAAATATTTACTGACCGGAGCCTGCGGCTTTATCGGTGCCTATGTCCTGAGAGATCTCTATGACAGAGGCGAGGACGTCGTGTGCTATGTCCGCAACAAAAACTTTACGATCCTGAACAAGATCTTCAAGCCGGAGGAGCTGGAGCAGATCACCTTCGTCAAGGGAGATGTGCGCGACCTGGCAAATCTGATCAACACCTGCAAAACCTATGAGATCGAGCGGATCATCCATCTGGCAACCCTGCTGGCGGATCCCTCCCGCAACGCCTCTGAGGCGGTCAAGACCAACATCCTGGGCACGGTCAACATCTTCGACGCCGCCCGGATCCTGGGCATCAAGCGGGTCATCTGGTCCAGTTCCCAGACGGTTTTCGGCCCGCAGAATATGCACCCGCAGCCGCTGATCGCCAACGACGGACCGTTCTATCCCCTGAGCATCTACGCGGCCACCAAGGTGTTCCTGGAGACTATCTCCAAGAACTACCGCGATGAATACGGCCTGGAAATCATCGGCCTGCGCTACACCATCGTGTACGGCTACGGCCGCTCCGCCTCCGACAACGGCGGCTATGCGGGACAGCTGATCAACCGGCCTGCCTACGGCCAGAAAGGCGTTGTCCGCTACGGCGACGACGCGCCGAACTGGATCTACGTGAAAGACGCCTCTTACGCCACCATGCTGGCCTGCGACATGGAATTTACGGGCAGAACTGCCTATACCGTCGCTGGCGAGGTCAAGCCCATGAAGGAAGTCCGCGACATCGTGCTGTCCATCCTGCCGGACGCGGACATCGAGCTGCTGCCCGGCATCTTCGGGGCCGGCTGGGTGTTCGACACCAGCATCACCGAAAAGGAACTGGGCTATAAGCCGAAATATTCTGCTGCGGCAGGCGTAAAAGAAACGATCGAGCTGATCCAGAAGGAACTGGCAGCGAAAAACTGAAGGCAATCGAGTAGGAGGGGGTGATTAACCCCCGTCCTCTCACACCACCGTGCGTACCGTTCGGTACACGGCGGTTTCAATAGTTGACGTGCACTGACTGGTACGAAATGGAAAGGTCATAGAACCCCCAGCGTACCAGTCTTTCTTTTGTTAAGGCTCTATTGAGTACTCCTGTCCCCGCCATCCTCCAGTAGCCTTTCCTACTGTAAGCCCCTTCGCAAGCCACCCCTTCGGATAGTCCCAGTCCGAGAAGTTTCCTCTTGCGCGTCTTTGGCCGTTTCCACTGCTTCCAGATGCACATGCGGATCCTTCGGTACAGCCAACCGTTGAGGTCATCTATGTTGTTCTTCATGCTTGCGATTCCGTAGTAGTTCATCCAGCCCCGGACATAGACTTTGAGTCTTTTCAGACTCGGTCTGATGCTCTGACAGCGTCTACGGGAAGAGTATTCGCGCAGTCGGTCTTTGAACTTCTTCATCGACTTCGGATGAACGCGGACATAGATCCCTCCGCCATTCCTTCCCAAAGCGAAGCCGAGATACTTAAAATTTCGGATCGCAAACACGCTGACGACACGGCTTTTCTCCTGATTTACCTTTAACTTCAAGGTTCCTTCAAGATACTTCGTGCTCGTCTCCAGGAGTCTCTTTGCGGCTCGTTCGCTCTTCGCCAGCAGGACGATATCATCTGCATAGCGGATGCATGGCACTCCCCGTTTCAGATACTCCTGATCGAACTCATTGAGGTAGACGTTCGCCAATAACGGAGAAAGATTTCCTCCCTGCGGTGATCCCTCCTCAGTGTCGATGACCACTCCGTTTTCCATAACACCACTCCTGAGGTACCTCTTTACCATCTGAATGACCCGCTCATCCCTGATCTCCTTCCGTAGAAGGTTCACAAGAATCTCGTGGTTGAGGGTGTCGAAGTATTTCGATAGATCGAGGCTTACAGCATGGGTGTAGCCCTGTTCCGCATACTCCTTCACCTTCAGAATGGCGTCTTTGGCGCTCCGTCCCGGTCGGTAGCCGAAACTTCCATCCGAGAACAGCGGTTCAAAGAT
>JAFRLD010000196.1 GCA_017431395.1 Bacillota bacterium
CCTCCTATCCGGTTTCTGTTCGTAGGCTCGTCGGCTTTGCTACACCACTTCCTCCCCCTTGGCATTACTGCTTCCGGCTTGTGGTTCACTACACTTGGCGGTAAATACCCGTGACGGAACTTTCACCCGTTAGAACTGTGCCATGCCCGGCACACCAGAAAAAGGGCGTCGCACTAATTGCATAATGCGACAGCCCCAATTTTTGTTGTCTTATATAAGGTGCCCGGCTTGATTGCCTTACAGCAGTGCCTTCCGGCTCAGGTTGATCCGGCCCTGGTCGTCGATCTCGGTGACCTTGACCTTGACCTCATCGCCGACGTTCAGGACGTCCTCGACCTTGTCGATGCGTTCCTTAGCGATCTTGGAGATGTGGATCAGGCCTTCCTTACCCGGCAGGATCTCGACGAATGCGCCGAAGTTCATGATGCGGGTAACTTTGCCCTCGTAGATCTCGCCCGGTTCCGGCTCCTTAAGGAGCATCTCGATCTCTTCCTTCGCGGCCTCGAGGCTGGCTCCATCAGGCGATGCGATGAAGACGGTGCCGTCGTCCTCGATGTCGATCTTGACGCCGGTCTGGTCGATGATGCGGTTGATCGTCTCGCCGCCCTTGCCTATGACGGTTCTGATCTGATCGACCTCGATCTGCATGGTCATGATGCGCGGAGCATATGGGGACAGCTCGCTGTTCGGCTGCGGCAGATCCTCCAGCATGGCGGCCATGATGTGCATCCGGCCTTCCTTCGCCTGCTGCAGGGCCTTCTCCAGGATCTCTCTGGAAAGTCCGTGTACCTTGATATCCATCTGGATCGCGGTGACACCCTTAGCAGTACCAGCGACTTTGAAGTCCATGTCGCCGAGGAAGTCTTCCATGCCCTGGATGTCGGACAGGATGACCATCTTGCTGGATCCATCCTCTTCAACGCGCTCGATCAGGCCCATAGCGATGCCTGCGACCGGTGCCTTGATCGGAACACCGGCATCCATCAGAGCCAGACAGCTGGCGCAGGTGGAGCCCATGGAGGTAGAGCCATTGGATGACAGGACCTCGGAGACCACACGGATGGCGTACGGGAATTCTTCCTTGCTCGGCAGGACCGGCAGCAGCGCACGCTCTGCCAGAGCGCCGTGACCGATCTCACGTCTTCCCGGGCTTCTCATTCTGCCGGCTTCACCGACGGAATAAGGCGGGAAGTTATAATGGTGCATGTATCTCTTCTCGGTCTGCTCGGTGATGCCGTCGATGGTCTGTGCCTCGCTGAGCAATCCCAGCGTCGCGACGGAAAGGACCTGTGTCTGTCCACGCTTGAAGAGGCCGGTCCCGTGGGTTCTCGGGAGCACGCCGTGATCGATCCAAAGCGGACGGATCTCATCCGGCTTACGGTTGTCCGGGCGGATGTTCTCATCGAGGATCATGCCGCGGACCTGTTCCTTAGTGATCTGATAGAGGACGTTGCCGATATCCTTGGCATTGTCCGGATAGATCTCTTCGAAGTGTTCCTTCGTCTCTTTCTCGACTGCATCCATGTTCTCCAGACGCTCCATCTTGTCAAAGGTCTGGATCGCGGTTCTCATCTTATCGACCGCGTAATCTCTGACGGCCTGGTCAATGTCTTCCGGAACCTTGTAGAGCTCGACTTCCATCTTCGGCTTGCCGACTTCCGCTACGATCTGCTCGATGAATTCGACGATCTTCTTGATCTCTTCATGCGCGAACATGATCGCATCCAGCATGACGTCTTCCGGGATCTCCTCCGCACCGGCCTCGACCATCATGATGGCTTCTTTCGTACCGGCAACGGTCATGTGCAGAGTGCTCTTTTCTTTCTGTTCGACCGACGGGTTGATGACGAACTCGCCGTCGACCATTCCGACGACGACGGATCCGGTCGGACCATCCCATGGGATATCCGAGATCGCCAGTGCGATCGAGGAGCCGATCATGGCCGCGATCTCAGACGGAGCATCGTTATCAACACACAGCACGGTGGCGACCACCTGTACATCGTTGAAGAATCCCTTCGGGAACAACGGACGAAGCGGACGGTCCATCAGTCTGCAGCAGAGGATGGCACGCTCACTCGGTCTGCCCTCTCTCTTGATGAATCCACCCGGGATCTTGCCTGCGGCATACATTTTTTCTTCATAGTCGCAGGACAGCGGGAAGAAGTCCGCATCCGGACGCGGCTCTTTCGAGGCGCATGCTGTGACATTGACCACAGTATCGCCGTAACGTACCCAGGCTTGTCCGTTGGCCAGTTCACAGACCTTGCCGATCTCAACTTCCAGCAGTTTCCCTCCGATGGCGGTCTTAAACGTTCTGTAATCTTCGTACTTCATAATTTACAACTACCTCCTGTAAATTCCTTCCTTTATACATAACTATGAAATTATATCATAGATCAGCATCTGATTCCATCAGATATTTCATCATTTTTCACTCCGCGTCATATTCCGTCGCTTCCCCGTTCACGATCCGGATAAAATCTTCCATCGGCATCTTGCCCGGGATCTTGATCCGGTTCACGGCATACTGGGGATCCGTGCGCTTCGCATAGTAGAACGGGTCATAAGCGTAAGCGAGTTTATAGCCGCTGTCATGGACTGCCTGCTGCATCGTATCGCTATAAGTCCCCCACGGATAGGCCAGATAACGGAATCCGAACTGCTCGTTCTTGGCGCAGTCCTCCATGATCTGCTCGTAGCTAAAAGATACGGCCGGCTTTTTCCCGTCGACCCGGTTATGCATGTCGTAGGTATGGCTCTCGAACTCGAAACGCGGATACTCTTCCCGGACCTTTTCGATCACATCCTGACGGACGTAGTGGTTCTGTTCCCCATCGGTTTCCGGAGTGAACGGGTCCGTGACCCCTGCCGTGTTTTTGCCGATGCAGAACACGGTCCCCGCCTGTTCATACTTCTTCAGGATCGGGTAAGCCAGATAGTAGGTCCCGTAGAATCCGTCGTCAAACGTCACGACACAGGACTTCACCGGCACCTCCAGTTTGCCCGCGTGCCACTTATAAAACTCGCCCATGGTCAGGGTCTTGAACCCGTTATCATGCAGGTAGGCCATCTCCTGGTCCAGCACATCCGCATTGATGTTCAGGCTGCTTTCGAAGCTCTCCCCGGCCGGTATCACCTTATGATAGGTGAGCACCGGGATCTTCTGGGCATATTTCGAGGAGTCATATTTCACCGAAACGACCTCGGAAGGCTCCCCTTCGTTTTTGTTCTTTGTCAGCGAATTGTATCCATAGGCTTTCACCATGAACCGGTAGTCCTTATCACGGGTGTATTCGTCCACCACGTACTTGCAGGTGTCGCCGCCGGTCACCTCACCGATCTGGGCGAACCCTTCCGGAACGGTTTCATCTCCTGCGGCAGTTTCGACTGCAGCTTCGCCCGCAGCTTCACCCGCGGCCTCATTGCCCGCGGCCTCTCCGTCCGCCGCATAAATAAAATACCCATCGGCTTTGTTCGCCTGGTCCCAGGTGAGCGTCAGATCCGCATAGCAGGCTTTCGCCTCCAGCCCTTTCACCGCCTCCGGTTCCGGGCCTTCCCCATGGATCACGCCATTCCACAGGAATATGGCTGCTGCTATGAGGATGACCCCGAGCGCGCATACGAAAACCGCGCGGCCCAGCCTTTGCCTGTCCCTCTGCCTTCTTCTTCTTTGTCTTCGTCTTCTCTCTGTACTGTTCATCTTACCTGCCAAAAAAACGGAGCGGGACATTCCTGCCCCGCCCATATTCGCATTGTTTTATTTTCTCAGACCCAGACGCGCGATCAGGCTTCTGTATCTCTCCAGATCTTTTTCCTTCAGGTAGTTCAGAAGATTTCTTCTCTGGCCGACCATCTTCAGCAGGACTCTTCTGGAGTGGTGATCTTTCTTGTGCACCTTCAGGTGCTCGTTCAGATCGTTGATTCTGTAGGTCAGGATCGCAACCTGGACCTCCGGGGAACCGGTGTCGCCTTCTTTGGTCTGATACTCTTTGATAATTTCTGCTTTCTTTTCTGCTGTGATCATTGTAGTTTCCTCCTAAATCTTTCATTCACCTGAAGCCGGGTCTCGCGTCGGAGAGTCGCTGAAGCTCAGCTACAGGCAGTTTACCGTTCCTTATATTAACATAGCCGATGGCCGAATGCAAGGGGAAAAACAGCGGTCTCCGCCAGTTTTCTGCGGCGGCGTGGCGCTTCCCGATCAGCCCTGGTACTCCATGCAGACCATCGTTATATCATCGAACTGGTCGGCCTCTTTCACGTGCTCCCGCACGCTCGTCCTGTCTTTTCTACCAGGAACGGATCGGATCGTAATAAGTTTCGACCCAGTCCTGCAGCCGGACGCCTTTTAGCTCGCGTACGGCCTCATCCTCCACTTCGAAAAACGTCTGCCTCGAACGCACCTTCAGCGGGAACGGTTCGATCAGCCGGATCTTTTTTAGCTGCCAGCCGAACAGATCGCCCCCATCCAGCGCCTCCGCCGGATATCTCTCCACTTTGCCG
>JAFRLD010000197.1 GCA_017431395.1 Bacillota bacterium
ACAGGGACCGTGATACAAACTGCCTCCGGAAAGACCTTTACCATAGACGGAGGGTATCTGGACATCGGCATACTGGATACGATGAAGGACCTGCTGGTCAACTTCATCGGAGCCGTCGTATTCTGCTCATTCGGATTCGCCTTCCTGAAGCATGGTGAGAAGAGAAAGGTTGCTTCTTCTGTTGTTGAAGGACTGAGACTGAAGCCGGAAGTGACAAAGGATACGGAAGCAGAACTTGAAACGGGTGCAGAGGCCGAGACTAACGCAAAGGCAGACGAACCGAGAGCGCAGTAAAAATCAAAATTAACTGTTGCATATTTATGTATCTGCGCGTATAATTATCAATATCAAAATTTGAAACAGGCAACATTTGTTGCTTGTTTTCTTGTTGGAACCGCACAGAGGAGGGAATATGCCGAAGAAAGAGTATCTGAAGAAAATACTGATCATCGGATCGGGCCCGATCGTCATCGGTCAGGCTGCAGAATTCGATTATGCAGGCACACAGGCCTGCAAAGCCATCCGCGAAGAAGGGATCCAGACGATCCTCGTCAACAGCAATCCGGCTACGATCATGACGGATAAGCAGATTGCCGATAAGGTCTATATGGAACCGCTGACAGAAGAAACGGTTGAAGAGGTCATCCGAAGAGAGCGCCCGGACGGGATGCTTGCCGGATTCGGCGGACAGACCGGGCTCAACCTGGCAATGGAGATGGACAGCAAAGGCATTCTTTCCCGATACAATGTTGAATTGCTGGGCGTCAACAAGGAGAGCATAAAGAAAGCCGAAGACAGAGAGGCCTTCAAGGCGCTCATGGAAGAGATCGGTGAACCTGTGCCTGCCAGCACGATCGCCACTACCATCGAGGAATGCCATGATTTCATACAGAAAGAGGGACTCCCGGTCATCATCCGGCCAGCGTACACGCTGGGCGGTACCGGCGGCGGAATAGCGGAGACCATGGAGCAGCTCGATGACCTGTGCTACAGAGGGATGGAGAGCAGCGCCATCGGGCAGATCCTCCTGGAGAAGTCCGTTGCCGGCTGGAAGGAAATCGAATATGAAGTCATGCGGGATGGGGCGGACCATTGTATCATCATCTGTGATATGGAAAACGTCGATCCCGTCGGCGTGCATACAGGGGACAGCATCGTCGTTGCGCCGACCCAGACGATCACCAAAGAAGAAAACCGGATGCTCAAGGACGCGTCGATCAAGATCATCCGGAGCCTCGGCATCGAAGGCGGCTGCAACATCCAGTTCGCTCTGGATCCGGACACCGGCGACTACATCGTCATCGAAGTGAACCCGCGTGTCAGCCGTTCCTCAGCGCTGGCATCCAAGGCGGCCGGGTATCCGATTGCCAGGATCGCTGCCAAGATCGCGCTGGGATACCACCTCGACGAGATCCGCAACAGCGTGGCAGGCGGAACGGCGCTCTTCGAGCCGTCGCTGGATTACATCGTTGTAAAATATCCGCGCTGGCCTTTCGACAAGTTCAGGACAGCATCCCGTGTGCTTGGAACACAGATGAAGGCGACCGGGGAAGTCATGTCCCTATGCAAAAGCTTCGAGAGCGCTTTGCTGAAAGCGCTGACATCCGTAGAGATCAAGTGCGACGGCTTGCATACGCCGTCTGTGTCCTGTTTGGGAGATGTGGAACTGCTGGCCAAACTGAAGGCCTGTGATGACGAGCGGATCTTCTGCATCGCCGAGGTGTTCAGAAGAGAGCTGATGACGGTGGACGAGGTCT
>JAFRLD010000021.1 GCA_017431395.1 Bacillota bacterium
CTGATAAAGTCTTCCTGCCTTCTGCGGTTCAACGCAGCCCATCAGGCAGTAGTCTCTGGCATCCTCTACGTCGATGCCCTTAGCCAGCATCATCTTGATATGTGTATCATCGAAGTGGCAAGCCGGGAAGCCCATTCCTGCTCTGACAACGTCGACGATCTTTTCCATGTATTTCTGCGGTGACTTGTTGTGGATACGGCAGGCCAGTGACGGCTGATAGATCTTGGTGAATCTTACTGCATCCATCAGCAGGTAAGTCAGATCGTTCGTCGCATCCTCACCCTTGCGGGTCACGCCGCCAACGCACATGTTGACGAATGGCTGATATCCTGCGAAGAACTTGGAAGCGCCTTCGGAGGTTACCCACATCATCTCAGACATCTTGATCAGCATGCAGCTGGCCAGTTCGAATGCCTGATACTGTGTCATTCTACCGGACTCGATGTCCGCCTTGTAGAACGGATACATGTACTGGTCAACACGGCCGATGGACATACCGGTCTGGTTCTCTTCGACCGGCAGCAGGGACTCGATGGTCCATACGGACTGGATCGCTTCCCAGAAGTTCTCCGGCTTTCTTGCCGGAACTTTCAGGTTGATCTCGGAGATCCGCATCAGCTCCTGCTTACGTACAGGGTCGTTGCACTGTGCCGCCAACTGGGCCGCATATTCGGACATTCTTCTGGCATAGATCATAACGCCTTCGGTGGTGTCGATAACGCCCTTGTAGAAGTAGATCTTATCGATGTCTTCCGGATTCGCGTAATCCAGTTCTGCCAGGTGTGCTCTGGCCTCATCCTGGATGTCCTGCATACCCTTCTTCATAAGGATGACATCATAACCCGGGTTGGAGTCGCCGCCGCCGTTCTCTGCGTGATAGGAACAGTCGGATACATAGGATTCTCCGGACAGCTCCCAGCCGCCGCACTCTCTGTACTGGTCATAGCAGTGCTCTGCTACGGACTTACCTCTCCAGAACGGGATCAGTTCGTCTCTGATATATCTCTTGTCTTCTTCGGAGATGAAGAACGGGTCCTGCGGTCTGTTCGCGATGGTCTCCAGTTCATCTTCCATCCACTCCCACGCGATATCCGGGGAGAATGCGCCTACACGCGGGCCACCGGTCGGGTTACCAACGATCAGCTCGTTATCCTGGATGATCAGCGGTGCTGTCTCACAGCATCTTCTGAACGCTTTCGCTCTCAGGATGATCTTAGGCATGCCCGGATGCTCCTTCGTTACCTCCGTTACCGCTCTCGCACGGTATGTGGAGATGGACGGAACCTGCTTCCGGTAATTCGCCTTCAGTGCCAGGATTCTTGGTGTAGGTCCATCTGGCTGCCAACCCGGATCTGTCGGAGCGACTGCTGCTGCGGGAGCTGCCGCCGGTGCCGGTGCTGCAGCGGGTGCTCCGCTGTAGAATCTGCTTGCCGGAACTCCACACATTGGGCATGTCGCCGGTGGTGTCGGACCTTCATAGACATAGCCGCAATCCGCGCATGTCCACTTCTGACCCGCCTCTTTCGCTGCGATGTTGCTTGTTACGCCTTCGAACATCTTCTTGAGGGCGTCTCTCTCCTCAGGGGACATGTCTTTCGTGGCTTCTGCCAGTTTCTCTGAAAATTCACGAATATCCAATGTTCCTTCTCCTTTCCTAAATCAGATAGGTTTTTTACTATTTATCTTTCAGGCCGTCGATATTGTTGATGATATACCTGAGCACATCCTGTACGCTCTGTACTTCTTCTTCATGCTGCAGATCCTCGACGGTCTTTGTTGGTTGGTCTGCGAGCGATGTTCTGCCGAACATCTCTGCATCTACGGTCTGCATATTTCTTATGCCGAAACCAACTTTTCGTACATAGATCAGATTCTCCGGTGACACGTTGTCGGAGGTGATCCCATAACCGGCTGTGCCGCTGCCCAGCGTCATCGCCGGGGTAAGATTCGTAGTCGCGCCCATGCTCCCGAAGGTGGCCGGCGTATTGACCAGCACCCTGCCAACGGGTTTCTTCAGCGCGAACTCCCGGATCACGTTCTCCGATCTGGAATGGATCACCAGTGTGTGCCCCTGCTTCTGGGTCAGAAGCAGTTCAATACATTTCTCACAGGCGTGCATCCAGTCCTCTTCGACAAAGTATGCCATGACCGGACCGAGCTTCTCCCTGGTGTACGGATTCCTCGAAGACGCGAACTTCTCCTCGGAGATCAGCAGGACCGTTCCCTCCGGGACCCGGAAGCCTGCCTTAGCCGCCAGCTTCTCTGCCGGGATTCCGATCAGTTCTTCGTTGGCACTGCCGTCCGGCTCGAAGATGATCCTGGCCAGCTGACGGGATTCCTCCCCGCTCATGAACCAGGCATGGTTCCTCCGGAACTCCTCCTTGACTTCATCCGCTATGGGAGCATCCACGACGATGGTCTGCTCCGCCGCCGGGAGCAATCCGAAGTCAAAGGTCTTGCTCGCGATGATATCGCTGACTGCCTGCTGGATATCCGCCGTCCGCTCGATGAAGACCGGGCCGTTGCCCGCACCTCCATAGATCAGCGGCTTATTGGAATCCTGGGCTGCCTTCAGCATTCCCGGAACGCCGGTGTTGAGGATCATCGCCGTCTGCTCATGATTCATGAGCTCGATGGTCCCGCTGCCCGTCACCGTATGCATGTAGCTTACGGCACCTTCCGGAAGTCCTGCAGCCTCGCCCGCTTCGATCATATAATCCAATGCCTTGCCGATGGTCTCCTTCGCTCTCGGATGGGGCGAGAAGACGATCGCATTGCCGGATTTGACCGCGATCAGCGCCTTATAGATCGTCGTAGAGACCGGGCTGGTCGCCGGACACAATGCCGCGATCACACCCATCGGTACGCCGATATCCACGAGGCCCTTCGACGGATCGTCACCGATCACACCGACGCAGCGTCTACCGCGCAGCTGCTCTCTGAGATATGTACAGACGAAATGGTTCTTGGCGTATTTATCCTTCCAGTTGCCGAAATCCGTTTCGTCCGCTGAGAGGACCGCCAGCTCCTCGATATGAGGGAATACCGCATCTGCCATAGCTTCTACGAATGTATCCAGCTTCTCCTGCGGATACAGTGCGAGCTCCTGCTGTGCCCGGTGTGCATTCTCTGCCAGAATACGTGCTTCCTGGATGGAGAGAAGATCGTTATCTATGATATTCATTTGTCATCACTCCCTCCGCCTGCGCGTGTCTTTAGTATGGTAACAGCTTATCTAATGTGTATCTTTCGATGATCTTTTCGAGAGCCGGATGCGGTGTCGCGATGACGACAGAGCTGTATACTTCTGTGCCCATCTCTTCGACCGCCTTCACGCCTGCTTCGACCGCAGACTTGCATGCTCCGACATCGCCTCTGACCAGTACTGAGATATATCCGGACGCAGTGTTCTCATATCCGACAAACTCGACCTCAGCCGCCTTGACCATGGCATCGGCAGCCTGGCAGATGAATACCAGTCCGAAGGTTTCGATCATTCCTAATGCTCTTCCGCTTCTTCCACTTGCCATTTTGGTTTACTTCCTTTCTTAATTAGTAGATGTCTACGTCGTGACAGGATACGATATCTCCGACTTCCGGAATCGGTCTCGGGATTACGTTCTGTGCCGTCAGTGTGCCGATCGCAGCAGCAGCCTTAGCGCCTGCTTCTACGGATGCCTTGCAGGCAGCCACGTCGCCGGTAACGATGACGGTGACCAGTGTGGAGCCGATATTCTCATAGGAGATCAGCTCTACTTCTGCAGCCTTCAGCATTTTGTCGCATGCTTCCAATGCCGGCACCATTCCGATCGTCTCGATGAAGCCCACAGCTTCTCTTCCATAAAATCTGGGCATTTGACATAACTCCTTTCTATATACGTTTGTTTTTCAGACAAATTTTGTCACTTAAAAATAGTTATAAAGAGTCATAGTCATTTTACAAGTTCCTCTTAGCGTAATGTCAACAGGAAGATTTTGGGGAGCATGCCCTAGAGTCGCGTAATGGTTGAATTTTTCTGACAATTGGCTATTTTGGTGGGTTCGTGCTCCCTCGACCGTGCTCCGTCCTTTCTTCAAAAAACCAATAAAAGACAGGGGATGATTTCCAATCGGAGCATAAACCTTCCCCTTAGGGGAACTCTTTCGGAAAATGGATTTTGAAAACCGTTTGACGAATGCTCAAATTTGCTGTATTGTGATAACATATACAGTAATATCGTGCCCCCGATTTCGGGAGCATGCTACAAGGTGTACGGTAACGCTTGACAGGAACGGAGGTCATTTCCTTATGGATATGAATCAGGGACATCAGGGCGGTCAGGGACAGCTGAGGATCGTCCAGGAACTGGTCGCCGGCAAAGAGATCACCCTTGCGCATATCATCGGTGGTCCTCTTCCTATTGTCTATCAGAAGCTCGGACTCAATCCGGACATCGATTACAGGACTTCCGCTATCGGGATCATGAACCTGACTCCGCCCGAGTCTGCGGTCATCGCCTCCGACATCGCCGTCAAGAGCGGCAATGTCTATCTGGGCTTCGCGGACCGCTTCAGCGGCACACTCATTATCACTGGTGAGATCGCGGAGGTCACGACGGCCATCGAAGAGATCGTAAACTATTTCCAGAACACTTTAGGATATGTCGTCTGCCCGATCACCAAACGGTAACGTTTCGGTGCTCCGCAAGACGCACTCATCATCTGCATACGTAAGAACCCCTGGCAATTTCATCTGAAATTGCCTTCACTATACGGAGGGAAATCCCGTGAGCATCAAGGCTGACCCAACAGGAAGAGAATCGAACCGGGCTGCATTAGAGTCCCTCATGCAGGAAGCGATGCGGCATGCCCAGGGCGGGCAGGTGCGGATCATCTCTCCTATGGTCTCCGGCAAGGAGATCACGCTGGCTCACGTCATCGGAACCTCCGAATACAGCATCTATAAGAACCTGGGACTTGATATCGGTTTTCACGAGGGAGAAGATCCCACCGGACGTTCCATCGGGATCATCCACATCGCCCCCGCGGAGTCTGTGGTCATCGCCGCAGACATCGCTGTGAAATGGGGCGACATCGATATCGGCTTCATGGACCGGTTCAGCGGTTCACTGATCATTACCGGCTCCCGGGCGGAGGTGGACAGCGCCATCGCCGAGAACTGTCGTTATTTCGCCGAGGATCTGGGATATACCGTCTGTCCCATTTCGCACGAGTAAAGGAGGCCTGTTCATGCGCAAGCTCTTTCTCTGCGGCCGTTCAGAAGCGGGCAAGACGACCCTGACCCAGGCATTAAAAGGTGAGAAGGCCCATTACGTGAAGACGCAGTACGTCAAGACCTGGGACATCACCATCGATACCCCCGGAGAATATGCTGAGACTAAAGCACTGGCACTGGCACTGGGCTGTTTTTCGTTTGACTCCGACGTCGTAGGGCTTCTCTGTGGAGCAGATGAACCCTATAATCTCTTTGACCCCGCCATCGGCGGTGTCGTCAACCGTCCCATGATCGGGATCATCACCAAGATCGATGACCCTAAGGCGAATGTTCCCATGGTCCGGCAGTGGCTGGAAGATGCCGGCTGCGAGCGCATCTTCACCGTAGACAGCGTGACCGGCAGCGGTGTTGAGGAACTGAGAGACTATCTAATGGAAGAAAAAAAGATCCTCAGCATGGAAGAGGTCATGGAGAACCAGCGAAAAGGCTTGAAAGACTGGGCGTGATCTCATGAGCATGAAACCGGAACCCACACTATTTCCCATCGGCAAGACCGCAGAGATCTGCGGTGTTTCCGCGCGCACGCTTCGCTTCTATGAGGAGCACGGTCTGATCCATCCCGATAAGGTCGATAACGAAAACCGTTACCGGTACTACTCCTATGACACCATGCGCCGGATCCAGACCATCCGGTATCTTCTGGACGAGGGGTTCGCCCTCGCCCCCATCCAGGACATGCTCCTCAAGGACGACCTGAACGATCTGAAGGAGCATTTTCTCTCCCAGATCCGCGAGACGGA
>JAFRLD010000198.1 GCA_017431395.1 Bacillota bacterium
CATATCAAGATGATGCTTGCCAAGGGCATCGACGTAGAGGATGCCAGAGACTACTGCCTGATGGGCTGCGTAGAGCCGCAGAAGGCAGGAAGACTGTATCAGTGGACGTCCACATCCTACACACAGTGGCCGATCGCTATCGAGCTGACCCTGAACCATGGTGTTCCGCTCTGGTACGGCAAGCAGGTCACACCGGATCTGGGCGACCTCTGCAACTACAAGACATTTGATGAGTTCCAGAATGCGGTCAAGGCGACCATCGCTTATATGACCAAGTGGACATCCGTTATGACGGTTATCTCCCAGAGAGTCCACAGAGAACTGGCACCGAAGCCACTGATGTCCATCATGTTCGAAGGTTGTATGGAAAACGGCAAGGGCGTTGAGTCCGGCGGCGCAATGTACAACTTCGGTCCTGGCGTCGTATGGTCCGGTCTGGCTACATATGCAGACTCCATGGCCGCCATCAAGAAGCTGGTCTTCGATGACAAGAAGTACACTCTGGATCAGCTGAATGAAGCTCTGAAGGCTGACTTCGTCGGTTACGAACAGGTTCAGAAAGACTGCCTGGCTTGCCCGAAATATGGTAATGACGATGACTATGCTGACTGGTTCTGCAACGACATCATCGACTTCACTGAGAGAGAGCACAAGAAATACAAGACTCTGTACTCCAGACTGTCCCACGGAACCCTGTCCATCTCCAACAACACACCGTTTGGTCAGCTGACAGGCGCATCCGCTAATGGACGTAAGGCATGGACTCCGCTGTCCGATGGTATCTCCCCGACACAGGGTGCAGACTACAAGGGCCCGACAGCGATCATCAAGTCCGTATCGAAGATGTCCAACGATGACATGAACATCGGTCTGGTACACAACTTCAAGCTGATGCCGGGTATCCTGGACACACCGGAAGGCGAAGCTGGCATCATCACACTGCTGAGAACAGCAAGCATGTTCGGCAACGGCGAGATGCAGTTCAACTATGTCAACAACGAAGACATGATCGCTGCTCAGAAGGATCCGGACAGCTACAGAGATCTGGTCGTACGTGTTGCCGGATACTCCGCATTCTTCACCGAGCTGTGCAAGGATGTACAGGACGAGATCATCAGCCGTACGATGCTGACGAAGTTCTAAGCATATCCCGACCCAATGGGATGGCTATAAACTAGAGTTAATGCAAAGACTAAGGGAGAGCGCACCATGAGCGGAAATAATGGAGAATTGGTCGAACGCAAAGCGGTCATATTCAACATTCAGAAATACAATATGCATGACGGCCCCGGAGTGAGGACACTGGTTTTCTTCAAGGGTTGCCCGTTGCGCTGCAAATGGTGCGCGAATCCTGAGGGACTTCTGCGAAAGACACAGGTCATGTTCAAGCAGGATGTCTGCGTATCCTGCGGCGCATGCGTACCGGTATGTCCGGTGGGGATCCACCAGATGGGACCGGACGGTCACTTCGTTGACCGGAGCATCGACTGCATAGGATGCAGAGCATGCGAGGACGCCTGCCTTTATAACGCGCTGGACATCTGTGGAGAGACGAAGACGATCTCTGAACTGATGGAGATCGTCAGGGAAGACCGCGGATTCTACGATGTGTCAGGTGGAGGCATGACGATCGGCGGCGGTGAATGCACCGCACAGCCGGAAGCCTGTCTCAGCCTGCTGCAGGCGGCGAAACAGGAAGGCATCAACACTGCGATCGAGACCTGCGGCTACTGCAAGACGGAGACCATCCTGAAGCTGGCCGAGTTCGTGGATCTGTTCCTGTTTGATATCAAGCACTTCGACTCAGATCGCCACAGCGAACTGACCGGCGTGCGAAACGAGGTCATTCTTGACAATCTGGAGACCCTGCTGAAGAACCGGTACAACGTTCGTATCCGGATGCCGATGCTAAAGGGAGTCAACGACAGTCAGGAAGAGATCGAAAATACGATGGAATTCCTCCTTCCGTTTAAGGATAAGAAGAATTTCAAAGGGATCGACCTTCTGCCATATCACAAGATGGGCGTCAACAAATACGGCCAGCTTGATATGGAATATGCGATCACCGATGAGGTGAAGCTGGAAGAAGAAGATCTTGACCGGATCGAAGGGTGGATCAGCAAGTACGATCTGCCGGTCGCCGTGATCAGGCACTAATGGTCAGATGCTGGGAATCAGACACAGAGAGGTTCATGCATGGGATTTCTTGAAGAAGGAACACAACTGAATCGTGTCATTGAGGAATCAGTACCTGGCAAGCAGGTCACCATTGCTCATGTGATCGCAGCACCGGTCACGGATATCTATGAGCGGCTCGGGATCGACAACCTGGGCGCCATCGGGATCCTGACCCTGTCGCCTTATGAGACGGCCATCATCGCAGCGGATATTGCCACGAAAGCAGCCCAGGTGGAGATCGGGTTTCTGGATCGTTTCACCGGGTCCGTGGTCATCGCGGGAGATGTCGACAGCGTGGACACCGCGCTGCGGGCAGTTACGCAGACGCTGCACGACCTGATGGACTTCACCGTCGTAGAGGTGACGAAGACATGAGTCGGGTACGGCGAAAGATCATGGTCATTGGTGCCGGCAGGTCGGGGAAGACCTCCCTGGTCAATGCGCTCAATGGCTACGAAGGTCGTTTAAGAAAAACACAGGATATGATATTCGGCAAATACACCATCGACGTTCCCGGATCCTATCTGGAGAATCCATGGATGTACAAGCACCTCATATCCGCAGCCCAAAACAATGCGGGACATGTCCTGATCCTGGTGGATCAGAGCAATGTTACCGAAATATATTCTCCGGGTTTTGCCAGGGTCTTTCGGTGTCCGGTGACCGGCGTCATCATGAAAGCCGATCTCCATCCGGAAAACCGGCCGATCTGCGAGAAGCAGTTAAAAACCATCGGAGTAGAACCACCGTATTTCCCCGTCAGCCTGACGGAGAATACGGGGATCGAAGAACTTAAAGATCATTTACGTGAGTTAATGGTTGAAAGGGACAAAGATCGATGAAATTTATAACCGAAGAAGATTTGAGAACGATTTACAAAGGCAATCCGTTCACCAGCTACGAGATCGAACTCGGTACGCGGCTGACTCCGGGAGCCCGGCAGTTCCTTCAGGACCGCCACATCGCAGTGTACTCTGCAGATGGAACGGCCATGCAGGAGGGCGACGGCATCGCTGTCGGCGGCTGGGCAGGCCGGAACAATTCAGGCGGTAACGGCACTCCGGATCTTCTGAACAAGAAGCGCCTCCAGGCAGCTCTTAAGTCAACAGGCGCCGTATTCCTGCAGACCGCAAGCGATCTGCTCGATAAGGATCCGGTGATGGCCCAGAAGGTGCTGGAGCTGGGAGACAACTTTGGTGACATCGAGAAGATGCATGAGGAGGGCAAGAGCTTCCCGGCACTTGCCTGCACCCCTTGCACGGGGATCAACGGAGACAACTTCTCCTGTGATCTGGGAGACTGCTTTGAGATCACCAGCTTCCATATCCAGATCGCCAAGGGCAAGGAGATCCTGCTTTTGCACAGGCTCCGGTGCGCGCTCTATGAGTTCCATGTGGTACTCCTGGAGACGCACTGCACCAATAAGGAGATCCCGGAACGTGTGAATCAGATCATCAACCGGCTGAATCAGATGATATGCATAGCATTCGGAGGAGACGCATGTCAGAGGCAAGAGTAAGTTTTGAGTACTGTGATCAGCTGGTCGACCGATTCGAACATGTCATCAAACATCCGGTCAAGTCGGACAAAAAAGAGCCGATCTACTACACAGGTGTGGACCTTGGTACCGCATGTGTAGTCGTCGCGGTACTGGATGAGAACTTCGAACCGGTTGCCGGGGCCTATAGATGGGCGAGCGTCGTCAGAGACGGAATGGTCGTTGACTATGTTGGCGCGATCCATATGGTACGTGAGATGAAGGAAGAGCTCGAGGAGAAGCTGGGCGTGGAGGAACTTATCTACGCAGCAGCAGCTATCCCACCGGGAACCGAGAACGTGGACGGCGGTGCCGTCGCGAACGTGGTCCGGGGAGCGGGATTCCTGGTCAGCAACGTACTGGATGAGCCTACAGCGGCCAATCAGGTCCTGAAGATCAGAGACGGAGCGGTTGTCGATATCGGCGGAGGAACAACGGGTATATCCATCTTCGAAGACGGAGAGGTCGTGTACATCGCGGATGAACCGACCGGAGGGACCCACTTCTCGCTGGTACTGGCAGGAGCTTACAAGATGCCGTTCGAAGAGGCGGAGGTCTACAAACGTGACGTGAAGAATCACAGGGAGATCTTCCCGGTAATGGGTCCGGTGATCGACAAATGTGCTACGATCATCCGGAAGCAGATCGAAGGCAGAAACGTCGATTCGATCTGTCTGGTCGGCGGCACCGCATGTCTGACGGGGATCGAGAAAGCGATCGAGAAACGTCTGGGCATTCCGGTATACAAACCGCAGAACCCGATGTTCGTCACACCGCTGGGAATAGCACTCAGCTGTAAGCAGGAAGAAATGTGGTAGTAAGAAAGAAAGGAGCGCCATGGATTTCAGGATCATCAAAACACCATCAAAGGGAACGATCGAAATCCTGATGCATCGCAAAGGCTCCCCGAAGGATCAGGTCCCCGAAAATATAGATGCGGTCGGCCTGGTGCAGGGGAAGCTGATAGAGATGGTCGTGGCGTCCGATATCGCCGAAAAAACGGTCGGCGTCACAGTAGAGGATATTCGCGGAAGCTGTCCGCAGAATATGATCATGTTAGCGATATTTGGAGATACAGCATCGGTGGAGGCAGCCATCAAGGCGATCCAGGACGATGCGGAAGAAAGACGAAGGAAGGGAGAATAGACAATGCTCACAGCGAAAGTTGTCGATAACATTTGGTCGACGAGAAAGACCGACCTGCTGAACGGATACAAGCTTATGCTCGTTGAAGTCATCGGAGGCAAAGACGATGGACAGCGGCAGGTAGCCATAGATACCGTCGGCGCAGGTGTCGGTGAGCGGGTCCTCGTAGCCCTGGGTTCGTCTGCGAGAAGAATGGCCGGCGATGACAGCATCCCAACGGATGCCGCTATCGTAGGTATCATAGATGAAGATTGTGAATTCTAATCAAGGCATTATTTAGTAAGGTAGGAGAGGAAAAGATGAGTTTGCTTGATCAGGTGAGAGACGCAGGGATCATCGGAGCCGGAGGTGCCGGTTTCCCGACCCACGTCAAACTGAACGCAGAGGCGGAATACATCCTCCTCAACGGTGCAGAGTGTGAACCGCTCCTGCGCGTAGACCAGCAGATCATGGCCATGTATCCGGAGGAGATCATCCGCGGATTCGAGATGGCCGGCCGGCAGGTCAAAGCGCAGAAAGCCATCATCGGCATCAAGGGCAAGCACGGTGACGTCATCCAGATCCTGGAGGATACCATTGCCAGACTTGGTTTCGGAGACTACGTATCCGTCGGCATCCTGCCGGATATCTATCCGGCCGGAGATGAGCAGGTACTGGTCTATGAGCTGACTGGCAGGACCGTTCCGGAGACCGGCATTCCGATCATGTGCGGATGCGTCGTGCTGAACGCGGAGACCGCCATGAACGTGTACCTGGCTTCTCAGGGCCAGCCGGTCACAGAGACCTGGGTCACGCTCGCAGGCGATATCCCCCAGAGAAAGACCTTCAAGGTTCCGGTGGGGACCCCGGTGATGGATGTACTGAAGATGTCCGGAATCGATGATTTCAGCACTTATGAGATCATCGACGGTGGCCCGATGATGGGACCGCTGCTTGCGGACAGGAATGGATCCGTCGTCAAAAAGAACAAAGGATATGTGATCCTGAAGAAGAATCATCCGCTGATCCAGAAAAAATCCTGTACATTGGATCAGGCCAGAAAGGTCAACAGGGCAACCTGTGAGCAGTGCAGGATGTGTACGGACCTGTGTCCGAGATTCCTGATCGGACATGACATGGAACCGCACAAGACCATGCGGATCACGAACTACGGACTGGAAGATATCCAGGGTAAGACGATGGCACAGCTCTGCTGCCAGTGCAACCTCTGCGAATACTTCTCCTGTCCGGCCAACCTGCATCCGCGTCTGAACAATCTGCGTCTGCGTAATGAAATGATGGCAGAGAAGATCAAGTATCAGGCGGATAAGGATAAACAGTACAAGGCGCGCGGATCGAGATCGTTCCGGCTCGTACCGAGCAAGCGTCTGATCGCCCGGCTGGGGCTGAAAGCATTCGATAAACCGGCACCGGTCACGACGGAAACGGTCCAGCCTTCAGAAGTGAAGATCCCGCTGAGCCAGCACGTCGGAGCGCCATGTACGCCGGTGGTCAAGGCAGGAGATACGGTCAGCGTAGGACAGATGATCGGACAGATCCCGGAGAAGGCTCTCGGAGCACCGATCCACGCAAGTATCTCAGGGCAGGTCACGGAAGTTACGGATAAGTATATTGCCATAAGGAGGGTATGAACATGCGAAGAGCGATAGGAATGGTCGAATTTACCAGCATTGCCCGCGGCATTTACGTGGCTGACCAGATGGTCAAGGTATCAGAGGTCGATATCGTATCCTCTACCACGTCCTGCCCAGGCAAATACATAACGATCGTAACCGGAGACGTGGCTGCGGTCGAGACATCTGTAAGACTAGGCGAGGAGCTCGCGGAGGAGTTCTATGTTGACTCCATCGTGATCCCTAACGTCAGTGAATCTGTTTTCCCGGCAATCACATGCGCGACATATCCGGAACGCATGGAGGCGGTCGGAATCATGGAATCCTTCTCACTGGCTTCCATGATAATCGCAGCCGATGAATGCCTCAAGGCAGGCGAGGTCGAAGCGATCGAGCTCCGCCTGGGCAACGGTATCGGCGGCAAGGCATACTTCACCTTCACAGGAGAGGTTGCCGCAGTACAGTCCGGTGCGGACGCCGGTGTGGCGATCGCCAAAGAAAAGGGACTGTTGGTTAATGTTGAGGTGATTCCGTCACCTTCCCATATATTAGTTGAATCATTACTGTAAGACAAGAAATCAATTCGTTGTTGATGAAAGGATGTGAAAACCGATGAAAACCTTACTCACCGAGAAGAGCATCAGAGACATCATCGCGCAGGGTGGCAAAACCGTATGTATCGACGATAATACGATCGTTACTCCGGCAGCGAAAGACGCCATCAAGTATGAGGGACTGGAAGTCATAGACGGCAGCGCGCCATGTGCGGCTCCGGTCACGACCTGTTCTGCCGCGGTAGGCGTTCCGACGGCTACCATGTCGGCGTCCGTACCGGCTGCGGAACCAGCTCCGGCAGCTCCGGCAGCTCCGGCAGCAGGCGGTGAAGCCCTGAATACCGAGATGATCTATAATGCTCTGAAGAAGATGACGGAACAGGGCCTCCTGAACGGATTCTTCGACAATGCCGCGGCGGCAGCGGATGCACCGTACACAGCTGAGCACGCGAACGGATTCAAGCTTGTACGCGGCGGCGGGATCAAGATGGAAGTTCTGGAACTGGATAACCCGGCCGACAACGGCAAGGTCCAGTATCAGGAACTGATCGGCGCAGATGTTGACAGCGCTATGAACGCCGGCTTCATGACAGTAGATCAGTGCACATTCCCATGGGATGTAGAGCCACAGGAGATCTACTACGTTGTAGAAGGCAATATGACCGTCACGGTCGAAGGTGTGCCGCACACGGCATACCCTGGAGACTGCCTGTTCATTCAGAAGGGCTCCAAGGTCACATTCAGTAGTGGAAATACCAGATGTAAGGTATTCTATTGCACATATTGATCGTTACTAAACACGTTAAACAAAATTCAGGAGTAAAGGAGAATTTACAATGAAAGCACTTGGATTTATCGAAACTAGAGGTCTGGTACCTGCAATCGAAAGCGCCGACGCTATGCTGAAGGCGGCAGAGGTTACTCTCGTAGAGAGAACATTCGTTAAAGGCGGTCTGGTAACGATCACCATCGCAGGTGACGTTGCAGCTTGCAAGGCATCCGTCGACGCAGCAGCAGCAGCTGTTATGAGAATGGGCGGAGAGATCATATCCACACACGTTATTCCTCGTCCGCATGAAACGCTGGATGGACTCATCGTCAAGCATGTCAAAGAAGACGATGAAGAGGAGGATGATTAGGCGATTCGCCTGATCCGGAACCCACACCACCTGAACCTAAGGTGAGTGCCCCGGAAAAGGCACCTGAAGCACCGGCTAAAGCGGAAGCTCCTGTTGTGACAGAGCCCGTCAAGGCTCCGGCACCGGTGAAGGAAGAGCCTCCTGTCAAGGAGGAAGCGCCTGCAAAGGCTGAGCCTAAGGCTCCCGCCAAATCCGAGAAAAAACCGGCAGATATTGAACCACCGAAGGACCGCAAGGCACTCGAAGCACTCGTTGAGAAACAGGGCGCAGACGCAGCGGTACAGGCCCTCTCGAAGGTCAAGGTCGTTGATCTGAGAGCACTGGCCAGAGAGTTCAATGGAGAATTCGGTATTGCCGGAAGAGAAATCAGAAATGCCAATAAGAAGGTACTCATCGAAGAGTTCACCAAGTTCTTCAAGAAATAAGAAGAACCGACAGACGATAGTACAATTAAGATCCAGCAAGGAGGAATCATAGTATGGACAACATGGATTATGATCTTCGTTCCGTACAGGAAGTAAGAGACATGGCGCGTCTGGGACAGATCGCAACCGAACAGATCGCCACATATACAGAGGAACAGATCGACAAGATCCTGGTCAACATGGTCCGCGTGGCTGAAGAGCATGCAGTAGAACTGGCACAGATGGCTGTAGAGGAAACAGGCTTCGGTAAAGTTGCCGACAAGACCTACAAGAACCACCTGGCATCCACATTGCTGTATCAGTCCTTCAAGGACATGAAGACCTCTGGTATCATTGAAGAGGATCCGGTCAACGGGATCCTGAAGATCGCAGAGCCAGTCGGCCTGGTCATGGGTATCGTACCTTCCACCAACCCGACATCTACCTGCATCTTCAAGTCCATGATCGCGGTCAAGGCGAGAAACGCGATCATCTTCTCGCCGCACCCATCCGCGGCGAAGTGCACGCTGAGAGCGGCACAGCTGATGGCAGACGCTGCCGTACAGGCAGGCGCCCCGGCCAATACCATCGCATGCGTCAGCATGCCGACGATGCAGGCAACCGATGAACTGATGCATCACAAGAACGTGAAGGTCATCATCGCGACCGGCGGCCCGGGTATGGTCAAGGCAGCTTACAGCGCCGGCAAACCGGCACTGGGCGTTGGCGCCGGCAACTCTCCGGCGTACATCGAGAGAACAGCCGACGTAGCGAAGGCTGTCAGAAACATTATCACCAGCAAGAGCTTCGACTACGGCACGATCTGCGCATCCGAGCAGTCCGTCGTATGCGAAGAGTGTAACAAAGACGCAGTCATTGCCGAGTTCAAACGGCAGGGCGGCTACTTCATGACAGAGGAAGAGACCGAGAAGGTCTGCAAGCTGCTGTTCAAGAATGGACATGCGATGAATGCCAAGTTCGTCGGCCGCAGCCCGCAGGTCATTGCGAATGCAGCTGGCATCAGCATCCCGGAAGGGACGAAAGTCCTGCTCGGACCTCAGGGCGGCGTAGGCGATGGCTATCCGCTGTCTTATGAGAAACTGACCAGCGTACTGGCCTTCTACGTCGTCAAAGACTGGAGAGAAGCATGCGACCTGTCCAAGGATCTGCTGCAGAATGGTATCGGACACACCATGAGCATCCACACAGAAGACAGAAACATGGTTCTGGAATTCTCCGCTAAACCGGCTTCCAGAATCGTAGTCAACACCGGAAGCACCATGGGCGGCGTCGGTGCCAGCACCGGCCTGGCTCCATCCTTCACACTGGGATGCGGAACCTGGGGCGGCAGCTCGGTATCCGAGAACGTAACACCGATGCACCTGGTCAACATCAAGAGAGTTGCTTACGGCATCAAGGATGTGACCACACTGATCCAGAACGATCCGACATGGACACATGCTGCAGAGCTCGAGAGAATCGGCGCATGCGCACCGGCAGCACCTGCTCCGGCGGCAGCTCCGGCACCGACACCGGTCGCTCCGGCACCAGCTCCTGCGTATAACAATTCCGGATTCGTTTCCTACAGCCCGAGCTGTGGTGGCTGCGGCAGCGCATTCACGGCGAATGATATCCTGAACGCGCCATCTCCGCAGGCGATCCAGAACGGCGGCGCCAGTGTACAGCCGGCAGCGGTCAACGTACCGCCGTTAGCTCCTGACATGACAAAGCCGATCGACGTACAGCAGCTGAATGCGATGATCGAGTCCATGACAAAGGCTTTGAGAGGAGAATAATATGGCACAGGATTATGAAGCATTATTGAAGCAGATCCTGGAGGCAGCAGCGGCTTACGGCAGCGGTCAGACATGCGCACCTGCAGCATGTGCCCCTGCTCCGGCAGGCGGCCTGGAGCCAATCCCTGTAGGCATTTCCAACAGACACATCCATCTGTCACAGGCAGATCTGGAGACGCTGTTCGGACCCGGATATGAGCTGACGAAGATAAAAGATCTGAAGCAGCCCGGACAGATCGCCTGCAAGGAAACCGTAACGATCGTCGGCCCGAAGGGCGCACTCGAAAAGATCCGTGTGCTCGGACCGGTCCGTAAGGCAACTCAGGTAGAACTTCTGCTGGGCGACTCCTTCAAGCTGGGGATCAAACCCCCGACAAGGATGTCCGGTGACCTGGCAGGAACACCGGGATGCACCATCGTAGGCCCGGCGGGAACTGTTGTTTTGTCCGAAGGATGCATCGTCGCACAGAGACACATCCACATGACGGCAGCAGAGGCAGCCGCTTATGGCGTTACGAATGGTCAGATCGTCTCCATGGAGTTTGACGGACCCAGATGTGGAACACTGGGCAACGTCGCGATCAGAGCCGGCGAAGGTCATGCTCTGGAATGTCACGTCGATACAGAGGAAGCCAATGCTCTGGCGATCACCTCCAAGACGACATTCAAACTGATTAAGTAAAAGAACCTATAATACAGATAATCAACCGTTTTCAGAAACAGGAGGAAACTAAAAATGGCAAAGTATGATGCATTAGGAATGATCGAAACCAAAGGTCTGATCGGCTCCATCGAAGCAGCAGATGCGATGGTCAAGGCTGCGAACGTTTACCTCATCGGTAAGAACTTCGTAGGCGGCGGACTGGTCACAGTTATGGTCAGAGGAGACGTAGGTGCTTGCAAGGCATCCGTTGACGCTGGTGCAGCAGCAGCACAGAGAGTTGGAGAACTGCTCCACGCGCACGTCATTCCAAGACCGCATATCGAAGTTGAGACGATCCTGCCGGATCCGAAGAACCCGCAGAAGCCGGATGAGGGCTAAAGAGCTCTGAGCCGAGACTCCGAGGGATCATCAGGAAGGATCAATAGATCTTCTGATTTGATTTAAGAAATGACAGGACCGCGGAGAGGCTGATGCCTCTCCGCGGGGGAACCTGTTCCTTTGAGTGTTGATGAAAGCATCGTCACGTCTTTTTGTGACGGTTTTTTCACCAATCCTTTATAGTCCATAAAAGTACGATAATCATATACGATCATCGAGATAAGAGGTGCTAATTATGGCGAAGACGATATTGGTATTGACAGGAAGCCCCAGAAAGGGCGGCAACAGCGATCAGCTGGCGGAAGCATTCATCAGAGGCGCGCAGGGCGCCGGCAACAGCGTGCTCCGTTTTGACGCAGGAAGAAAACAGATCGGCGGATGCGTGGGATGCGGTCATTGCTTCTCAGGAGCTACACCGTGCGTCAGTCCGGACGACTTCACAGAGTTTGCCGGATACCTTCAGCAGGCGGATGCCATCGCGATCTTCACACCGCTCTACTGGTTCAGCTGGCCGGCAGGCCTGAAATCAGCGATCGACAAAATGTTCTCGTTCTATTGCTCAGGGACAAAGACCCGGGTAAAAGAGAGCATCCTGGTCGTCTGCGGTGAAGCAGATCAGATGGATATCTACGATCCGCTCATCAAGACCTACGAGAAGACGGCGGAGACGATCGGCTGGGAGGACAAAGGCCATATCGTTGTTCCGGCGGTCGGCGAACCGGGGGCAGTGCAGAACACGCCTGCCATCGAAGGAATGGTCAAGATCGGCACTTATTACTAAACCATTAGTTTCCCGGAAAATCCGGGTAATTTCCATGAGAAGCCTGCGAAAAGCGGGCTTCGATTCATATTCTGATTCATAGAGGGGAGAACAACTATGAGTACAATGGAGCTAAAGAAGAATTTTTACTGGACCGGCATCCTTGATCCTGATCTGGAAGTGTTCGATATCATCATGCACACCGACTTCGGCACGACCTACAACTCTTACCTGTTAAAGGGCAGTGAGAAGACGGCGCTGTTCGAAACGGCCAAAGAGAAATGGGCAGATGAGTACATCGCACAGCTGCAGACCCTGATCAACATCCAGGACATCGACTACCTGATCGTCAATCATACCGAGCCGGATCATGCGGGAACGACCGAGCGGATCATCGATCTGAACCCGGGGATCAAGCTGGTCGGTACACCGACGGCGCTCGGATTCATGAAGGCGGTGAGCAACCGGGAGTTCAGCTCGATCCCGATTGGCGACGGGGACACCCTGCCGCTCGGAGATAAGACCCTGGAGTTCCTGATCGTCCCGAACCTGCACTGGCCGGACACCATGTGGACCTATATCCGCGAAGATGGGATCCTGGTGCCTTGCGATTCCTTCGGCAACCATTACAGCCATCCGGGGATCCTCCAGTCGACCGTGACCGATCTGGACAATTCCATGCGGATGATGAAGTACTACTATGACAATATCATTGGCCCCTTCAAGCCATACGTGCTGGAGGCACTCGAAAAGATAAAAGACAAATCCATCTCCATGATCTGTCCGGGACACGGCCCGGTGCTTGATAATGATATCCCGCACTGGATCGAGGTCTACCGCGACTGGTCCACAGAGGTCAATCCGAACGAGCATCCGGTCGTCATCATGCCTTACGTTGCAGCATATGGCTATACGAAGACCCTGGCAGACCAGATCACAGCCGG
>JAFRLD010000199.1 GCA_017431395.1 Bacillota bacterium
CTCCCAGCGCGAGGCGGAGCGTCTGCTTCTCGCGCCGGCGCATATCCGCTGCATAATAATCGCTTAGCAGCGGCTGCGAACCCTGGATCAACCCAACGAAGATCGCCAGGAGCACGCACCCCGTATTCGCGATGATGCTGTATGCCGCCACGCCCATATTGCCTGCGATGCCTACGATCGTGATATTGGAAATGATCACGACGATCCCGGTGGAGATCTCGACGATGAATGAAGAAACGCCAAGGCTGCAGCAATCTGCCATGACAGAAGGATCCAGGGTCCCCTTCCGGAGATGGAACGAACTTTTGCCGGGCAGTATGTACAGGAGGAAACCCAGAACCATACCCATCATCGGTGAAACGCCCGTAGCGAGCGCCGCCCCGAACATGCCAAGATGCAGAGGATAGATGAAAATATAATCCAGAATGATATTCAGGATCGTGCCGGTCACCATGCAGACGGTCGAGATCATCGGGGAATTGTCATTGCGGATGAACGCGACGAAAATATTGCTGTACATGAAGCACGGCGTGAAGATCATCACGATCATGACATAGGTGGTGGTCGGTGCGAGAGTCTCATGGTTCGCCCCGAAAAGCTCGGCGATCTGGGGAGCGAACAAAATCCCGACCATGATAAAAATCACGCTTATGACAACGCTTAGCGCCATCATATTCGTGTAGACCTGGTCGCCTTTGAAGACGTCCCCTCTCGTTTTGTGGATCGTGTACTTCGTCGCCCCTCCGATACCCAGAAGCAAACCGATCGCATTCGCTGCGAAATAGATAGGCACTGCGAAGTTCAACGAAGCCAGCCCGACCGGGCCTATCTGATCAGATATGAAAAATGTGTCCGTAAAATAGTAAACCGCCACTCCCAGCATACTCAGTATGCTCAGAGAGACGTAGCGTGCGAATCGGCGTATAACGCTTTCGGATGCCAGAAGCTGAACATTCTCATTCATCGCCGGCCACCCATCCTAAACAGCAACATTCACCTTTCCTAAACAATAACATCCACGAGTTCTTCTGCCGTCACATCGCCCAGATAAGACGGCAGGTCCGCTTCACTGAGGACTTGAAGCAGGGCTTCCCTCTCGTACTGGACCCCCTCCAGCATCTGCTCGAGTTCAGCGATATCTCTGCTGGAGAAAAAATCCCCGGTGATCTGGAGCCTGTGAACTCTGTGCTTCCGGATCGAAAAATGAAATACCACCTGGCCGCATCGAAAGAAGTCTCCCCGCGTGATCTCAGAAGCGGGAGAGCGGCCGAAGTTCCAGGAGGCGCTTTCGTATTTTCTTTTTTGCAGATCCCGGACCTGCTCCATCTGCGCCGGGCTCAGGTGTTCCTCACGCAGGTCGTATTCCCGCCGGAACCAGTCCAGGAGCAGCTGCTTGAAGCCCAGCGTATCCACCGGGGCCTGGCCAACCGCCTTCGTACGCTCCTCCGGAGCCTGGCCACCCGCCGCTGCACGTTCCACCGCAGCCGCCTCCAGCAAAGGCTTCAAATTCGTCACCCGGCTGCGGACTGACTTGGTCGCCTTCGAGCGGAACTTACCGGGCTTGACCCGAAGGACCGCCGCCACCTTCTCCATATCCACGTCGAACATGAGCGTTCCGTGATGCAGGAGCCTGCCGCGGCTGAAGTGCTGGGCATTGCCCGAAAACTTCTTCCCATCCGCCAGGATATCGTTTCGCCCGCTCTGCTCCGCATGGATCCCGGCCGCCTGCAGGGCTTTGACCACCGGCGCCGTGAAGGTCCGGAAATCCACTTTCATCCGGTCCACCTCCGGGATGATGAAGGAATAATTCAGGTTGCCCAGATCATGGTATACTGCCCCGCCTCCGGTATCCCTGCGCACCACCCGGATCCCGTGTTCCTTCACATACTGCTCATCGATCTCCTCGAGCGTATTCTGATACCTGCCCACGATGACCGCCGGCGCGTTCCTCCAAAGCAGCAGCACTGGCTCATCGAAGCGCATCTGTGTGAAGACGTATTCCTCGAAGGCCAGATTGTAGGCCGGGTCCGTGCAGGTATTTTCTATATAGATCATCTTCATGCGCTTTTCGATCTCATTCCCATGAAACACCGATCTCATTCCTGTACATATTCCCGAAGGCACTCGTGTCCCTGCTCCGTCAGCATCAGCCGCGCGAACTCATCCGTCGTCTCCTTAAGCAGCCCCTCGTCTATCAGTCCCTGGATCATCTCCTCCAGAACCGATGTCTCGTAACCTTTCATGCTCCCGAACGCAGAGTTCTGATTCAGCCGCCGGCTGAACAGGCGCACGCTGTGGCTCCCCTGCAGGATCTCTATCACAAGACCGCGGCCCACCTGCTCTTTGCACTTAGCTACGCAGAACAGGATGTTCCTCACTTCTTTTTCTCTATCCAAGTCGTTCATCTCTCCGCCTCCTCATCGGCCCCAGCCGGTCCTCATCGGCTCCAGCCGGTCTTCATCGGTCTCATCCTAAAGCCACTTCCTCCAGAAACGCCCTGGCCTCTTCCCTGCCCCCACAGGCATGGAAGCTGTCAGAGATCCGGACGGCATTCTCCTTGTACGAAGGATCCTGCAGGACCTCCGTGACCGCACCTAAAATATCCTCTTCTGAAATAGATCCGAGCCGGATCCCGGCCCCAAGCTCCTCGGTCCTCTTCGCCACGGCCCCCTGCTCCGGCGTCTGCGGGAAGAGCACCAGCGGGACCTGAAAATACAGGCCCTCAGATGCGGAATTCATGCCGCAGTGCGTGATGAAGGCATCCGCGATGGACAGCACCGCCATCTGATCCACCGACTCGTGGATCTCAATGTTCTCCGGCAGATCGTCGAAATGCTCCGGATTCGTTCCCATGGAGATGATGACCTGCCAGTCCGTCTGCCCCAGGGCATGGATACAGTTCCGGTAAAACTCCCGGTTCTGATTCACCGTCCCCATGGAGATATAAACGGTCTTCGATACCGTCTTGGCATACGGCTCAGTGATCGGCCGGATCGAAGGCCCTATGAAATGGTACCGGTCCGAGAACGTCTCCGCGCAGGGCTGAAAAAGCTTCGAAGTATACACGATGGTGTTCGTCTCATTGTCGTTCTGTACGATCTCCAGCAGTCCCTTCACAGGATAGCCCTTGTCCTGCAGGCGCTTGATCTGCTTGTTGATGCGCGGCATGGAGAACAACATTTTCGCGATGTCCCAGGAGGACTCTTTCATGTATTTCGCAGAATGCCGGTTGAAGGCAAACGTCGTCGTGGAGGAAACATAAGGGATCCGGTGCTTCATGGCCACGAGCTTTCCCCAGAAAGCGACGGAGTCCGAAACGATCACATCTGGCTGGATCTCCCCGATCTTCTCCGTGGTCATATCATCAAGAGCCAGCGTCGAGGATACCAGAAGTTCTGTGGCGAACACCTTGTCCTTGCCGACCCGGTCCGCGTTCTCCTTGTCCTCCATCTCGAAATCATAGCCGTCGCAGCTGATAAACCTCGCACCGGCCTGCTCGATCTTCTCCCGGAACATCTCGAAAGAAAAGTAATACACCTCATGGCCGGCGTCCGTCATTTCCTTTACAAGTCCGAGCGTGGGGTTGGTGTGCCCGTAAGCCGGAATACAAAACCAAGCGATCTTCATCTTTCTCTCCCTGTCCTGAACAGTTCTATCATGTGTCCCGTCAGACTGTGATTGTCCTTCATCTCCGGTACATCCGCCCGGTCGACCCATACCGCCCGGGACAACTCCTCCTGATCCATGTGGATCGAAACATCTCCGTCCGCTTCACAGAACATCCCCACAAGCAGGTTCAGATCAGAACCCCAGGGCTGGCTCGCCACATACCGCAGGTTTTTCACGTGGACTCCCGCTTCCTCCAGTACCTCTCTTCGCACGGTGTCCTCCACCGTCTCTCCGATCTCGCAGAATCCGGCGATGAGTGCCCAGCCTTTGTACGCCCTGCCCGCGTATTTGGTCATCAGAAGCCGCTCTCCATCGATCACCCCTACGATCACCGCGGGTGCGATCGTCGGGAAGACCATATTGCCGCAATCCGGACACCGCAGCATCCTTTCCTTATCGCTATGATGCAAAGGCTGGCCGCACCGGCCGCAAAGCCGGTTCCTGTCATACCACGTGAACAGGTGAAAGGCGGTCATACAGGCGAACATAGAGGCCAGG
This sequence comes from Bacillota bacterium, assembly GCA_017431395.1. GTDB lineage: Bacteria > Bacillota > Clostridia > Peptostreptococcales > Anaerovoracaceae > Lentihominibacter. Next base: position 4,168 of record JAFRLD010000199.1, read on the forward strand.
TCCGGTCCTGCCGGGTCCGTACTTCGGCGGACCTCCATCAGCGGGATATATTCATACCTGCCGCCATCCGGTAGTAGCCCCGCGCCGGGCAGCAGTTCTTCTCCCGGCTCCGGAAGGCACAGGAAATATGGCTGGTCATCGATCCGGAACAGGTACTGGAGCTCCTTTTCGAACTCCCCTGCCTTCGGGAAAACGATCGTCCCGTCCGGATCTTTTGCAGCTAAGACCAGCTTTTGCTTAAAGACGAACACCGTGTCGCCGCTGGCCGGGTTTACCGGCTCATATTCGTTATGAAAAACACTTGGTGCGATATCCTGGATCATGCTCTAACCTTATGTCCTTATGCCTCGTTGACGAGCTTGCCGGTCATGTGCTCCGGTGTGATCTCGAAGCAGAGAACGTTCTTTCCGACTTTAGCGATCTCATCGTCTGCGTAATTCGGATCGTCCGTGAACTTGGCGCTGATGCCGATGCATATCTCCCTCACCTTCTCAGGCTCTTCCTCATAGGAGAAGAACCGGATCCTGCCGAAGGTGATGACGCTCTTGATGTTCAGAGCCCAGTCGCCTTCCTCGCGGTACCCTTCATCCATCGCACAGAAAGACACTTTGTCACAGGCTTTGATGGCATCTAATTTATGACCTGACTTGGCCCCATGAAAATAGATCTTCCCATCCTCTTCGTTGTACCAATGGCTGACGGGCACCCCATATGGATATCCGTCATCCCCTATGACGCTGAGTATGCCGCGCTTGGCCTCCCTTAAGACTTTAGCGCACTCTTCCTCTGTGATCTGCTGTTTGAATCTACGCATTTTCCTGAACATTTCATTCCTCCTTATTCTGTCCCGCCGGTCATGATCTGGCAGGAACGCATGGTTGCAAGTGCTGCCTCGTGGCTCTGCGGGGTCACGCCCGCACAGCAGGCCGGATCCACGGAGATCGTGATCTCCGGCATAGCCGCTTTAAGAAGCAGGGCATTCGACACGACACATATATCCGTACAGAGGCCGACCAGTTCGAGCTCGATCTCCTCTTCCTGTGAAAGCGCCTTCAGATCCTCCGCGAGCCGCGTGCTCCCGAAGGTCGGTTTCTCGTAGATCTTCGCCTTTGGGAGCATCTCCGCGATGTCCTCCCGGATCTCCCATCCTTTCGTCCCGCGGATGCAGTGCTCCACCGGCAGGTTTCTTCCCTCCTGGGTCTGCAGGTAATCCGCCTCATGGGTATCCATCGTTGCGATGATATCGCCGGGATCATAAGCCCGGATCTTCGCCTTCACATACGGAACGATGGCGACCGCCTCTTTCGTCCCGAGGGCGCCATCGATGAAATCATTCTGCATATCAATAACGATCAGTATCTTTCGCATATCCATCATTCTCCTGTCTCTAACAATTCCGGAACTGTGAATTTCCCATCCTTAAGGGTGGTCACATAAATGTCACAGTTCTTGATATGTTTTCCCCAGTAGGACCCGTTCGATCCCGGGGTCAGGTACTCCAGGGCGCCCTTCATGGCGATGGCATGGGTGGAGATCAGGATGCTCCCTTCCGGGGGATCTTCGCGCAGTTCCTCCAGAAAGGTGCCCAGCCTATCCACGATGTCAGCTAAAGGCTCCATCCCCGGAGGTTCCGGCTGATTCACGAAATCGCCGAAGAATTTCAGGATCTCCGGCGGGGGTGATGTCAGGTCGGCACCCTCATAGGGACCGTAATCCATCTCCAGAAGACGTTCATCCGTGTGGACCTTTATGCCCTCGCCCACAACGATCCCGGCCGTATCCACCGCCCGCTGCAAAGGGCTCGACCACACGAAATCCACCACAATGTCAAGAGACCGGAGCAGCTCTGCAGCTGCTTCGGCCTGCCTGATGCCGTCTTCGTTCAGGGGCTCGTCGACCCGCCCCTGCAAAACGCGCTTCTTATTCAAATCCGTCTGTCCGTGCCTGATGATGTAAATTCTGCTCTCGCTCATATCCTGTCAGTCTCTTTCCGGAACGATCTCCAGCCAATATCCATCCGGATCCTTAATGAAGTAGATCCCCATGGACGGATTCTCGAAGCAGATGCATCCCATCTCTTCATGCATCTTGTGCGCCGCATCGTAATCGTCCGTCCTGAAAGCCAGATGAAATTCCTCCTCGCCGATATCGTACTTCTGTGGATGCTCCTTCAGCCAGGTCAGTTCCAGCTCGAAGTCCGCATTGTCATTGCCGACATAGACGATGATAAAGGATCCGTCCTCCGCGGTCTTCCTTCTCTTCTCCGTCAGCCCCAGCGCTTTCTCGTAAAAATCCAGAGAAGCCTGCAGATCGCTGACGTTGTAATTCTCGTGTATCATTTTGAACTTCATGGTTTGAACCTCCCTGCCCTCGATTTTACAGCATTTTTGACCGGATTCCAATATGTGAAGGAATTAATTGTTACGTAGACTTCGCGCCTCTATCACTTCACCCTCGCGGCCTTAGTCTTCGTCAGGATGCCCAGGTACTTCTTGCTGGACTTCGTCTTGATCGGCCGCACTTTCACGTAATACTTTTTGCCGCTCTTCAGGCCTTTGATCTTGTACTTCGTCTTGGTTTTTCCCATGACCGTGATGGTCTTCGCGCCTTTCATGCTCTTCTTAAGCGAGATCTGGATCTGATAGCCGCTGGCCTTCCTGTCCTTTTTCCAGGTGACGTTGATGCATTTCTGACCAGCCTTTGCAGTCTTAAGTGGTACCGCGCTCATGTACCGGTAGCTTACCTTCGACCAGCCCCCACGCACCCAGGTCCCATCCGCCTGCTTCACGTATCCGGCGATCCGGAATTCGCAAAGGCTGGACTTCTTCATGCCCCGGATCACGTAAGTGTTCGTGCCTTCGCTCCAGCCGCTCTTCCATGCCTTCTTGCCCGCCATCCGGTACTGGATCCGGTAATTGGTCACGGCTTCATGCGCCGGGAACCTGATCTGCATCAGCTTCTTCGTGAAATTGCCCTTGGTGCTGATCTTGGCGGTGTTCACCACCGGGACATCTGGATCGACCGGAGTGTCGTCGGGCGGAATGATCGGATCGGCTTTCTCTGTCACCTGGTACTCGCCGTCTACCAGCGTCGCCTCGTAGTTCGGGTTTTCATTCCAGCTGACTTTGATCGGATAGGTCCCAGGTGTGCTCGGATTCGCGTCGGTGCTCAGGGCAATGCCCAGATCATCTCCTTCGACGTAGGCCCCGTTCAGGGTATAGGTCAGCTCTTCCAGATCTTTGCCGCTTTCGCTGCTCTTAGCATCTGCTGTGATCGTGATTTTCGCTTTGTTGATCTCGACTGTCTCGGTCCCATCGTATTCTTTGTAATTCTTAAGGGTCACTTTGAAATCGACCTTATATGTGCCCGCGTTCACGAAGGCCGGATTCTCCTCGGTGAAAGATCCGCCCGGCTGCGCATAGAGCACTTCCGCACCCTCCGGCGCATTGACTGTGATGCTGTGCTCCCCTCTGTCATAGGCTCCGCTGAATCCGCCGGAAGTCACCTGCAGATCGGCGGGTGAGATGGTGAAGTCCAGCGTAGCTGAGCCAGCCTTGTAGTTCTTCGTTTCGGCGATCTCCGCCTTCACTATATATGTGCCTGCATCTACTGGCACATCCTTCGTATCGGCGCTGTCCGGAGCATCCTTCTCCTTGTACCAGTAAGTCTCTGCTCCGCCTCCCAGGTTGCCGGTCACTACCGGTTGGTTGGCTTCCGATCCGTAGGTCCAGCC
>JAFRLD010000200.1 GCA_017431395.1 Bacillota bacterium
GACTTATCGCGCCCGTGTCCCTGCGATGACATTGCCGGCAAACACGATCTGGATCCCGCGGGACAGGGGATCTGCCGCATAAAGAATGCTGTCCTGCAGGTTCGACTTAGCGTCGGTGATCTCGAAGCCGATGGGTCTCTGCGCCCCGGTCAGAACGACCGGCTTCTCCGAATCCTGGATCATATAGGAAAGGATCGCCGCAGTATATGCCATCGTATCCGTGCCGTGACAGACCACGAATCCATCGTAATCCTCATAGTTTTCCCTGATGGCTTTCACTATGAGCATCCAGTGATCCGCTGTCATATCCGTACTGTCGATGTGAAACAGCGACTGGATATCGATATGGATCTCGCTGCCTATATAAGGCAGATACGCCCGCAGCTGTTCGCTGGTGATCCCCGGCACCAGCCCGTCCGGCGACTCGACCGAAGCGATCGTCCCGCCGGTAGTTATGATCAGAACCCTTCTCACTTTATACACTCCTGAACGGACAGTGCACGTGTGCGCAGATGTGGCACTCGCGGTTGCACTTTGGCCGGCCGTCATCGGCAAGCTCGCCAACGCCGCAGGCCCGTACGATCTTCCGGTCCTTCAACGCGGCTTCCTCCATGATGCGCTCGCCCTCCGCCTTAGCCTTCGCCGCGCGGGCAGCTTCCGCTTCTTCCTCGGTGATGAGACCGTAGTCGAGCTTGTACTCGGTCATGTCATAGCCCTGCTCCTCGCATTCGAGGATGTGCTTGATCATCTCTTCCCGGTCCGCGTCTTTCTCAGCGAGCTCCGCCGTAACACCGGCTAAGGCTGCAGGAACGTCTGCACCAGACGGACCAGCCTTTGCGCCGGATGCTTTGATGCCGAACTCGTCCTCCTCCGGACGCATGTCATCGAAATTGACGCCCAGGCTCTTCTCGAGCAGGCGGATGGTCCCTTCCCGGTGGGTCTTGGACAGGACCCCCAGGGATGCCATGATGTAATCGTTGTCCACCAGAATGCGGGCGTGGGAGGTCGGGAACAGGCGGGTGCCGGTCTCATCGTATTCGCAGATGCGACCCATGATCTCTTCCCTGTGCGGGAGGCGGGTCATAGCACCGCCGGTTCCTACGATGTATTTCACCGGAGTCAGGTCCTTGCCCTCGGCCACGGAAGACCTTCCGGAAGGGCCGTAGATGTAGCGGATCTGGCCGGCGTGGCGTTCGACCGCTTTCATGCAGGCTTCCTCCGCCAGGATCTCCACCAGCTTGATCTCGTCTTCATTCTTCGGGATCGCCACATAGGTCTCCAGGGTCTTTTCCGGATCGACCCCGGCCTTTTGGCAAAGCTCCGCGAACTTTTCTTCCCCGATGGACTCAATGACTTTGTAACGGTTGACATAGAGACCCAGGTCGCCCTCGACCGTCCGCTTCGCTTTCGGTTCCGGGGAGATCATGATGCGGGCCACCTGGTCTGATTCATTGCAGACCGAGTGGACGTCGGTGGTCGCCCCGCCGATGTCCAGCACCATCAGATCGCCGATGCAGTCATAGAGCAGCTTGGTGCACTCCATGACCGCGCCCGGAGTCGGGATGATCGGTCCGTCGACCATGTCGCGTACGTGCTCCATGCCCGGTGCTCCCGTGATGTGCTCCTCGAACGCCTCCTGGATGACCCTGCGGCAGGGTTCCACGTTCAGGTCGTCGATCTTAGGATAGACGTTCTCCACGTTGTACAGCTTCTGGCCGCTCTCCTCATCGAAGATCAGCTCCATCTCCTCCTGGTTCTCGATGTTGCCGGCATAAATGACCGGTGTCTTGAGGCCCATGCTGCGGATCTTTTCCGCATTATCCAGCGCGGTGTCTCTCTCACCATAGTCGACGCCGCCGGCGATCAGGATCAGATTCGGCTTGATCTCCTCGATCTTCTTTAGGTCCGTGCGACGCAGTTTGCCTGCGGTAACGAAATGAATGATGCCTCCGGCCCCAAGCGCGGCTTCCTTCGCTGCTTTCGCGGTCATATCATAGACCAGGCCATGGACCGTCATCTTAAGGCCTCCTGCTGCGGAGGACGTCGCCAGCATCTCATCGTACTCGAGATACTCGATCCCCTTTTTCGCGCAGAGATCATCGATGGCCCCCTGCAGGCCGACCCGGACATCGCCCTCCAGTACGGATGTGGGCGCCTGTCCCTGTCCCCAGAAGACGGGATCGTCTGAGTCTATATCCTTGAATGCATTAACCACGGTCGTCGTTGAGCCGATCTCGGCTACCAGTACATCTACCTTCATATTGCTGTTCTCCGTATCATTCCTGTTTCTTCTGAATCCATTTCATTGTATATTATAGGCCGCCTCTGTCGCAACCCCGGCCGACTGGCCGTTCTTAACGATCTATCCCTGCACGAAATGGATGAATTCCTCTGCTTCCTCAAATGTTCTTAGCTTCGCCGTATACATGTAACGGCCCATCTGCGGCCAGTTCATGCGCGGCATTTCCTCCTGCATCACCATGGCTGCACCATACCGGTCCATGATCTCCTGATGGGTGCGCGTATATGTGTGTCCATCCTTGCGGCTGGAATAGACGCAGTAATAATGCTCCGGTCCTTCCGGCTGCCCGCTGCCGTCTGAAGCCACCATGTCCGCATATATTTGGTAAACATTCGTCGAGTGCGCGTAATTCATCATGTCCGGCGTATAACCTCCCGCCGGCCGCATGTTGACCTCCAGCGCAACGAAATCTCCTACCCCGCCCAGGCCCCGGCGCGCTTTAGTCAGACGGAAGAACTCCAGATGCACGAACCTGCGGTCCACACCGAAGGCTTTTACCGTGGCCCTGCCCAGCCTTTGCAGGCCCTCGGGTACCTCAGGGCAGGTGTAGTACATGAGGTCGAGGTCCTTGTTCACGATGTCCATGACCGGCGGCCACACCGTCATGCTTTCGAAGAGCGGCTCGCACCGGGAGTCCAGGATCGCATCGTAGGAACAGATGACTCCTTCGATGAACTCCTCCATCACGTACGGCAGTTCCGGCAGGTTCTCATAGAACGCGTCAAAGTCGCTGTCGTTTTCCAGCTTCCAGGTGTTCGTGGCTCCAACGCCGATGTTGGGCTTGACGATGACAGGGTAACCGACCTGATCGATGAAAGCACGCCCTGCTTCCCGGGTGGAGACGACGCTCTGCCGCGCCGTGGGGATCCCCGCATCCAGATAGATCTGCTTCATCAGGGACTTCTCTTTGATGAACCCGATGCGGTCCGGGTGGATGCCCGTTTTGATATTGAAATCCTCCCGCAGACGCGCGTCCTGCTCCAGCCAGTATTCGTTCATGGATTCGATCCAGTCGATCCGGCCGTACTTGAAAGCGAAGAAAGCGGTCGCGCGATAGACCTGATCGTAGTTTTCGAGGCTGTCGACTTTGTAATATTCCGTCAGGGCTGACTTAAGAGGCGCCTC
>JAFRLD010000201.1 GCA_017431395.1 Bacillota bacterium
AAATCCCAACAAACGTTGGAATTTCAATGGTTTTGGTTGCGGGGAGAGGGCTTGAACCTCCGACCTCCGGGTTATGAGCCCGACGAGCTACCAACTGCTCCACCCCGCGACGTTATGTAATTGTTGAACCAGCTAAGACAAACAGGTTTGGTGCCGGAGACCGGGATCGAACCGGTACGCTCGGTAAGGAGCGCAGGATTTTAAGTCCTGTGCGTCTGCCAGTTCCGCCACTCCGGCGAAAATAAACTTGAATCTGAAGCCGAGACTTCAGATTCAGAAATTGGCTCCGAGGGTGGGGCTCGAACCCACAGCCTACCGGTTAACAGCCGGTTGCTCCACCATTGAGCTACCTCGGAATATTACTTTGTCCCGTTGCGACAAGAAGTATTATAGTACATGTGTGGCCCTTATGTCAAGCCTAAATATACGACAGATATAAAATATATATCTGCCGCATCTGATCAAAAAACATATAGTGGCCCCTGCAGCCTACAGCTTCTGGATCGCCTCCACCGCCTTGATGAACAGGGTACCGTGATCCAGCACCGCATCGGTGATCTGGTCCTGATACTCATCTTCCATCTCACGAAAAGCCTCGCCATAAACCTTGCCCATGATCTCGGCCTTCTGGCTGCGCTCGAAGCCGGCGCCCATCTGCTTCTCTTCCTCATCATAGTAGCCATTGCTGTTCTCGTCATCAGCCATGATCAGGACCGGGAAAGAATACAGCAGCACGGAGCCGTTGTCACCGGTTCCTTCCGCATGCAGGATCTGCTCCTCTTCCGCCGTCAGACGCACATTCTGTGCGGGAAGCTCCGCCACGGAATTCATCAGCTGTTCCGTGCCCATTCCGATATGCTCCACGACGAGATCCGCATAGGTCCTTGCCAGGAAGCTATAGGCCTCTCCGAATTCCGGAACTCCCTCGACCATCAGCTCCTGCATGTTGACCTCGATCTCGATCTCCTGCTCTTTTGTCAGGAATACATTGAACCGAAAGATCTCTTCGACATCGCCGTCAAATTCTTCAGCTGTATCATCTTCTAATCCATCGACCATAACGCCCAAATCATCAAAAACGCTCATAATTCTATCTACTCCTCCCTGTTACTATCCATCTATCTCGGCAGTACGATCGTCCGCTTCTCCGGATCCTCCGCCTGCCGGTACAGGACGAATCTACGCCCGATCGCCTGCACGAACTCAGCTCCGAGGATCTCCGCCGCATCATTTGCCGCCGCCTTCGGATCAAGCATGCTGCCTTCCTGCAGTTTCACCTTGATCAGCTCCCTGCTCCTGAGCAGGTCATCCATCTCCTTCAGGACGTTCTCCGTCATGTCCGCTTTGCCGATATACACTACCGGATCCAGCTCCTGTGCGAGCCTCCTCAAGTAGCTCCTCTGTTTTCCTGTGATCATATTACTTCCTCAGCCGCTTCACGAGCGGTTTCCTCTCTTTTTCTTTCGGTCCTGCAGCGCCGCCATCCGCCTCAGCCTCAGCGGCATCTGTCTCAGCCGCTTCCGCCTCAGCCAGACCAGCTTTTGCATCTCCTGACGTATCGCTTCCGGTCATCTCGTCGGCTTCCGCCATATCGAAGCTCTCGATTTTTTCGGCCGGCAAAGGCTGGGCTTCCTCGGTCTCGATCTTTTTGTTTTCCTTCTCGGTCTCCTCGAGCTGCTTCGCCTGCTCCTCCGCCTGCGCTTCCTCGATCAGACGGATCTTTTCGGAGAACTTGCGGATGTTCTGTTTGTCGTCCTGTGCTTCGTAGATCGCCAGGAGCTCCCGCATCGTCTCCAGATGGCTGCCGTTGATCATCAGCACCTTCTTGAACTCAGCCACCGCGTCCGGCGTCCGTCCGCTCGCCTGATAACCGAGCCCCAGATAGTAGTGGAGCGGCCACCAATTTTTGTACTGCGACTGCAGGTATGGCTCCAGGACCGCCAGGCCCTCTTCATATCTTCCCGAAGTGATGTCCAGGCAGCCGCCCTCGATCCGAACGGGATCCTCCAGCTGCTCGATCCGGTGGCGGATCTCCTTGCGGTCCTTCTTGTTGTGGGTGAACTTCAAGAACTCCTCCCAGGCCAGCACCGCCTTCTTATAAAGGCCGATATTCAGGTACTGGTATCCCAGATAGTAAAAACCCATAGCGAACCGCGGATGGGTCTCCGTCAGCAGCTCGAACCAGTCCAGCGCCTCCGCCTTGAACCGGCCGACGTATTCCTCGTTGCGGCTGTTCTCGTACATGACACGGCAGGCACGGGCGTAACTGTACATGGAGTGCAGATAATCATACTGGAAGCAAAGGCTGGCCCGAAAATGGATGCACGCATCGTCCATCTCACCGCGCTCGGCCGCGTCTCTGCCTTCCTTCATCAGGATCTCGAACATCTTGTTGTTATAGATCTTGTTCAGGATCTTGACGTAGTCTTCCGTATACTTGAAATGGGGATCGCATCCGATGACCCAGACCATGTTTTCGGCGATGATCGTCATCGGAACGCCGTCTCCTCCTGCGAATGTCTTGACCTCCTTGCGACGAAGAGGGATCGGAACGCCGCGCATCACATCCGCTGCCTTGGCCCGGCTCAGGAAATCCTCACTGAATTCCACGAACACGAACTTGTTCAGATATTTCTTGAAGTAACGGCCGATGCGGTCTTCTCTCAGCCGGATGTCGGACTCCTCTCTCGGCCGGATGACCGTTCTCGTCACACCCATGGACTGCATCAGCGTCTTCTTTTGTTCTTTTTTTCGGACCATATCCTATATTTCTCCTCTATTTATTACAATGCCCGGAAACGTTCATCCTTAAGCATTCCATGATCCGCCATCGCCCGGTGGATCATCTTGAGCATCGCTTCCTTGTCCTGCGGCAATGTCCCCCGCAGTGACAGATAGTTCGAAGCGTGATTGCTCCGGAACACGCAGGGACGGCTCACCTTCGTATTTTCAAGAAGCAGCTCCGTCTCCTCCAGGACCTCTTCGGGACTCAAAAGCTGGAGTCTCCCTGTTCGGATCTCCTCTGCGATCGGCACATCCGGATCTACCATCAGGGTCAGAAGCCCTACATAGGACGGCTCCATCTCACTGATCATGGTGCCGGTCTGCACCGCATGATCCTCCCAGCCGGCCTTCCCGGCGATGCCGGAGATGAACGTGACCGAAGCTTTGATCCCGCAGGCTTCCGCCTTGCGGACGCCTGCGATCAGCTGCTGACGGGTCTCCCCCTTGTTGATCTGCTTGAGGACCTCATCGCTGCCGGATTCCGCCCCGATGTAGACCAGTGTGATCCCGGCCTGCCGGAGCTCACGGAGCTCCTCCTCTGATTTGCGGAGCACATCCGTCGACCGGGCATAAGCGGTCACCCGCTGACATTCCGGGAAGTTTTCGGAGATGAACTCCAGGATCGGGAGCAGCTTCGCGTTCGTCAGCGCGAGCGCGTCTCCGTCGCATAAGAAGATCCGCTCCACCCTGCGATAGGCTCTTCGTGCCCATGCGAGATCCTCCAGGACCTCCTTCGGGTCCCGGATGCGGAACTTTTTATCTTTGTACATGCTGCAGAATGTACACTTGTTGTGCGTACATCCGATGGTGACCTGGACCAGGAGGCTGTAGGCCTCGCTGGGCGGTCTGAATATGTTGCCTTCGTATCGCAAAGTGTCCTCCAAAAATAGGTTTTTTGCTCTCCAGAGCGGGCGTAGCCCTCGCTCGCCAAAAAGGTATGATGCTCGCCAGAGCGGGCGCTGCCCGCTTCTTTCTCGCATTGCCATAAGGAATCCTCCCTCACTGCGTTCGGGCAATCCTTATGGCTGTACGCCCTCGGTTTCTCTGTCCTTCCTGCGGAAGGACCCTCGGGCTACATCTTTTCCGGTGCCTTCATGCCCAGCAATGCCAGGCCGCTCGCGATGGCCGATTTCGCTGCCATGACCAGGGCGACCTTAGCCACCTTCTCATCTTCGTTCTCCACGAGGATATGTTCATCGTGATAGAACCGGTTGTAAGCCTGAGCGATGTCCACGATGTGCCGTGTTACGATGGACGGCTCATACTTCTCGCCCGCCTCCAGGATCACGCCCGGAAGCTCATAGAGCAGGGTCTCCAGCTCGTGCGCGCTGTCGCCGGTGATATAGGATGGGTCGAAGCCAGCCTTTGCGCGGGCTAAGATATCCTCTCCGGCATTCCGCAGGATGCTGCAGGCTCTCGCGTGTGTGTACTGGACATATGGACCGGTCTCTCCCTCGAAGTTCAGCACGTGCTCCCAGGAGAACACATAGTCCTTGATCCGGTAGTTGGAGAGCTCATTGAAGACGACGGCGCCGATGCCGACGGCCGCAGCGGTCTCCTCGATATTTTCTGTGTTGACGTTCTTTTCCTTGATGATCTCTCTCGTCTGATCCACCGCGCGGTTCAGCACATCCTCCAGGAAGATCACGCGGCCCTCACGGGTCGACATGGTGCCTTCCTCCATGCTGACGAGACCGAACGGAACATGGACGCAGTCGCGGGCCCATTCATAGCCCATCATCTCCAGGATCTGGATCCACTGCTGGAAGTGCAGATTCTGCTGGGATGCGACGACATAGATGTTCTTGTAGAAATCATAGGTCTCCTTGCGGTAAACGGCCGCCGCGATGTCTCTCGTGATGTAGAGCGTAGAGCCGTCGGACTTGGTGATCAGCGCTACCGGCAGATTGTAGTCATCGAGCCGGACGATCTGCGCGCCCTGGTCTTCCTCCAGAAGTCCCTTGTCCTCCAGTTCCTTCACGAACCGCGGCATCTTGTCTGAGTAGAAACTCTCGCCGTTATAGGAATCGAAGTGGATGCCCAGCATATCGTAGACCCGGTTGAATTCCTTCAGGGACTCATCACGGAACCACTGCCACAGCTCGACTTCTTCCTTCTCACCATGCTCCAGCTTCGTGAACGTCGCTCTGGCCTCATCCTCCAGGGAAGGATCGTTGTCGGCTTCCTCATGGAACTTCTTATAGTATTCGAGCAGGGTTTTGATCGGCTCTCTGATAACGTCCTCTTTGTTTCCCCACCGGCGGTAAGCCACGATCATCTTGCCGAACTGTGTGCCGTAGTCGCCCAGATGGTTGATCCTGAATACATCGTATCCGAGGAAATCATAGATGTTCGCGATGGAGTGTCCGATGACCGTGCTTCGGATATGCCCGATGTGGAACGGCTTCGCGATGTTCGGGGAGGAATACTCCACGATGACCTTGCGGCCGCCGCCCACTTCACTTCTGCCGTAATCCGCGCCCGCCGTGATGACTTCAGAAACGACGTCTCCGGCGAAAGCTTCCCGGTTCAGGAACATATTCACATAAGCATTGACCTGCTCCACCTTCGCGAACATCGGATCATCCGCGATCGCCTCCGCGATCCCTTTCGCGATCATCGGTGGTGCCTTGCGCAGGACACGCGCCAGTTTGAAACAAGGCAGCGCGAAATCTCCCATGGAAGAATCCGCCGGTGTCTCGATCATGTCTCTGATCTCTGCTTCCTCCAATCCTTCGATATGTGCGCTCAGCAGCTCTGCGATTTTCTCTGTGTAGTTGATCATGCTCTTTCTCCTTCGTCTATTTATTGTAATACTAAGCTCAAACCTTCAGTTTCACTACCGTCACTCCGTCACCGCCTTCGCCCATGGCACCGCGGCGGTATTCCTTGACGGACTTGTGATGACGCAGCCGTTCGCGGATCCCTTTGCTGAGGATCCCCTCTCCCCGTCCGTGAATGATGGTCACTTCCGGCAGTCCGCCTAAATATGCGTCATCTATATATTTTTCCACATCCATGACCGCATCGTCAAGATTTTTTCCGCGGACATCGATCGAAGTGGATACGACCTGGGCTTTTCGCCGGTACAGGTTGCCGTGCCGCCCGGATTTTGGCTTCGGTACGGTCCGTTTCTGATCGATCAGCATGATGTCGTCGATATGCGCCGACACCTTCATGATCCCGACCTGTACCTGGAGTTCGCCCCGGTCATCCGGCAGGGAGATGATCTCCCCGTTCTGGCCTATGGTCAGGACCTTGACCCGGTCGCCGCACTTTAGCTTCGACGGATCCACCGGCTTCGTATTCTCCTCCCGCTGGATCGTCGCCCGGTTCTTTTTCTCCAGTTCCTTCAGGCGGCGCCGGCTGGCATCGTAGCGTTTGTTCCGCTCCCCGAGGCTCTCCAGCTTGGCGAGTTCCTTAAGCTCCAGGCGGATCTCATCGGAGACCTCCTTCGCCTCCCTTACGATGTCACGGGCTTCTTCCTTCGCTTCGGCAAGCTCTTTTTCCCTGCGCTCTTTTAGCTTCTTCGCCTCCAGATCCAGGGCCGCCTGCTTCGCCTGCATCTCCTTCGTGATGCGAATGGCTTCCTGCCGCTCCGCCTCAATGCGTTTTCGGTCTTCTTCGAGCGAGGCGATCACATCTTCGAAGGCGATATCCCCGCCTTCCAAAAGCTGGCCTGCCCGCTCCGTAAGCCTCGGATCCAGTCCCAGCTTCGAAGCGATCTCAAACGCGTTTGACTTGCCCGGAAGGCCTATGGTCAGCCGGTAGGTCGGTCTTAAAGTCTCTACATCAAATTCCATGGACGCGTTCTCCACGCCTTCGGTAGAGATCGCGAATTTCTTAAGCTCCGTGTAGTGGGTGGTCGCCATGACGCAGGCGCCCTTTCGCCCCAGCTCCTCCAGGATCGCGATGGCCAGCGCCGCACCCTCGGTCGGGTCGGTCCCGGCGCCAAGCTCATCCAGCAGGACCAGGCTGTCCTCATCCGCTTCCTTTAAGATCCCTACCAGATTCGCCATATGGGATGAGAACGTCGACAGGCTCTGTTCAATGCTCTGCTCATCGCCGATATCCGCGAAAACCTGCCGGAATATACAGATCCGGCTGCCGGGAGCCACCGGGATATGCAGGCCTGCCTGCGCCATAAGACACAGCAGCCCCGCGGTCTTCAGGGTCACGGTCTTGCCGCCGGTATTCGGTCCCGTCACCACCAGCGTCCGGTAGCCCTCCCCGATGGAGATGTTGATCGGCACGACCTTCTTAGGATCGATCAGAGGGTGCGCGGCCTGACGAAGTTCCAGAACGCCCTCTTCTGAGATCACCGGCTCCTCCCCGTTCATCTGCAGGGACAGTTTCCCCTTCGCCATGAACAGGTCCAGCTCGCACAGAAGCTTCTGGTTGTTATCCAGATCATGATGATGCTCCGCCACCGCCTCCGATAACGCAGTCAGGATCCGCTGGATCTCTGCCTGCTCGTCCAGCTGCAGCTGCCGCAGCTCATTGTTCATATTGACGATCGCCTGCGGCTCGATAAAAATCGTCGCCCCGCTTCCGCTCTGGTCGTGGATGATCCCCGGAACCGCGGATTTGTACTCCTGCTTGACCGGGATCACATAGCGGCCATTGCGCATGGTCACGATCGCGTCCTGCAGCAGGCTCTGGTTCCTGGCGGAATTCAGGATCTGGTTCATCTTCGCCTTTAACGATTCGTTCTGGCGGACGATGGCCCGGCGGATGCTGCGGAGCTCCGGACTGGCATTGTCCGCGATCTCATCCTCCGACAGGATGCAGCGGTCGATCTCCTCGGTCAGTGACTTATGCACGACTAAGAGCTCTGCGATCTGCTCTATCAGGGGCAACTCCGGGATGTCCGCCCCCTTCAGGAACGTCACGACGTTCCCGACCGTTTTCATATTATACAGGACCCGCAAAAGCTGGGCCTGCGTGAGGACCCCGCCTTTGCATGCGAAAGACACAGGTCCGCTGATGTCATAAAAACCACCGATCGGCAGCGGCCCTTTCGCCTGGATCAGACGGACTGCCTCCGTCGTTTCCTGCTGCCGGTCCCGGATATCGGCAGCATCAAAAACAGGAGCAAGTTCTGAGATGACATTTCTCGTCATCTCAGAACCTGCCAGTTCCTTTAGCATCTGAATGATCTTACCGTATTCGAGAACCTGTAGTGTTTTCTCTTTCATTACGCGTTGTTATTTTTGTACTTCTCCAGTTCCTTCTTAAGCTGGAGGTTCTCCATCTGAAGGTCAAAGAAGCTGTTTTCGAGTTCTCTGCACTTATTCTCGATCTCCGTGACGACTTCCTCCATGCCGGACTGTGCCTGTGCCTTGGCCGACTCCACGGACTCCTTAAGCTGAAGGATCTCATTGTCTCTCTGACGGATGCCTTCCATCAGCTCTTCCTTCTGCTGCTGCATCTGCTGGGTCTCCTCCTTGTATTCGGAGTAACTCTTCTTAGCTTCATCCCAGAGCTGCACATAATGCTGCGCATCCTTCTCCAGCTGGATGTTCAGCCTCTTGATCTCCTCCATGTCATCCAGTGTCTTGAAGTACTCACTGGCGATGTTGATCGCTGAGAGGATCGCGATATTCCCGCCGGCAGCGCCCGCGGCTCTCGCGGCTTCTGAGATCTCCTGCATCTTCATGTCAACATGAGCGGCGACCTGAATGATCTCTTCCTTCGACATTTCACCTGCGATGGTGTACTCCTGTCCGTAGATTTTTACCTTTACCTTATTTGTTTCCATGGAACTTCTCCTACATTTCTCTCAAAACCGCGTTCAGCTTATCTTTAAGTGCATCCAGGACCTTGCTGTGCACTTCGGTAACCTCTTCATCGGTCAGCGTCTTATCCTTGTCACGATAAACCAGTGAGAAGGCAACGCTCTTCTTGCCATCCTCCACCTGCTGCCCTCTGTAGACATCGAACAAACGGACCGTCTCCAGGATCTTGCCGCCAAATTCCTTGATGACCTTCTCGATCCGGCCGACCTCCATATCCTCGTCCACGAGCAGAGCGATATCTCTGGCGGTCGACGGATACTTCGGCAGCGGCGTGTATACGATCTCCGTATCGGCATGGCGCTGCAGAGCCCCGAACATGATCTCACAGCAGTAGATCCGCTCGCCCTTCATACCGTATTTCTCAGCGACGTCCGGATGGATCTCGCCCATGATGCCGATCTCTTCGGTATCGACACCGGCTGCCTTCATTTCCGGGGAAGCCTCCACGCAGATCCTCGCGCAGCGTCCCGGATGATATGGGCCATACTCGGATTCGGCGACGAACAGCGGCTCCCGGATGCCCAGGATCCGCAGCATCTCACATACCATGCCCTTCAGGCTGAAGAAATCCTCGCCCTTGCCGTAAATACCGATGCAAAGCGAATATTCCTCATCCGGCAGATGATCCTTGTTCAGTTCGCTTGCCATGAATGTATTGCCGATCTCAAAGGCCTTGACCTTGTCGATGTTTCTGTTCATGTTTCTGGAGAGCGTCTCCAGCATGTTCGGGGTCAGGATGGTCCGCATGACGGAGTTTTCTTCGCCCAGCGGATTGATGATGCGCACGAAAGCGCGTTCCCAGGAATCCTCGGCGATCCGCACGTTGTCCACGGTCCGGGGGCTGACGAAGGAATATGTCTGGATCTCGTTCGCACCCATCGCGCAAAGGCTGTCCCGCACCAGGTCGCGCAGCTGCCATCCATAAGGGATGCTCGCCTCATTGCTGCCCCGCGGCAGCGTGACCGGAAGCCTGTCATAGCCATACATCCTGGCGATCTCCTCAACGTAGTCTTCTTCTTGGATCAGGTCCTGACGTACGGTCGGAGGTGTCACTGTCATGATATCGCCCTCGCCGGCTACGCCGATCTCCAGGCCTTCGAGCATGGATACCATCTCTTCTCTCGTGAGGTCGATGCCGAGCACGGCATTGATTCTGCTCACGCGGACATCGATGACCTTCGGCTCCTGTGGCTCAGGATAAACGTCGACCCGGCCTGCACAGACTTTGCCCGCACCGATCATCTCGATCAGCCGGCATACTCTGTCTGCCGCATCCGCGCAGAGGTTCGGATCGATCCCCTTCTCAAAACGGGCGGATGCTTCGGTACGGAGCCCCAGATCCTTGGCCGTCCTGCGGACGCTCTCTCCAGCGAAATTGGCGGACTCCACGATGATGGTCTTCGTATCCGCCTCGATCTCGGAGTTCAGTCCTCCCATAACACCGGCTACAGCGATGGAGCGCTCCGCGTCCTTGATCATCAGCATGTTCGGGCTCAATGTCCGCTCGGATTCATCGAGCGTCGTGAAGACCTCGCCGGGCTTCGCGTTCTCGACGATGATCCTGCCGCCCTTCACCTGATTGATATCAAACGCGTGGATCGGCTGTCCGTATTCCAGCATGACGAAATTCGTGATATCGACGATGTTGTTGATCGGCCGCATGCCGGCATACATCAGTCTCTTCTGCAGCCACCATGGGGACTGTTCCACCTTGATGTCCGTGACCACACGGGCACAATAGCGTTTGCAGCTTTCGGGGTTCTTGATCTCGACGGAAACGAAGTCCTTAGCCTCGCCTGCGCCGTTTTCTTCTTTGATATCGATGTCCGGATAGGTGAACGGTCTTCCGAGAGTGGCAGATGCTTCTCTCGCCATACCGACCATCGCCAGACAATCCGGACGGTTCGGAGTGATCTCAAAATCGATCACCGCCGATTTCAGGCCCAGCGCTTCCGGCAGGTCCGCACCGAGTTCATAATCTCCCTCCAGGATCCAGATGCCATCCTTGTGGACGACCGGAACGACCTTGTCCTCGAAGCCGAGCTCGCTGCAGGAGCAGAGCATTCCGTAGGATTCGACCCCGCGCAGCTTGCCCTTCGTGATCTTCACGCCGCCTTCCTGTTTCGGCTGGCCATGGAGCGGTCCGGGGATGTGGCTCTTATGGAGAGCCACCGGAACGAGGGCTCCCTCGAAAACGTTCGGAGCACCGGTGACGATCTGCACCAGCTCGGGTTCTCCGACGTTCATCCGGCAGATGACCAGCTTGTCCGCGTCCGGATGCGGCTCGATCTTCTCGATCCGCCCGACGACGACCTTCTCGATGCCCTCTCCGAAATACTCACAGGTCTCCAGGTTGGAGCCGGACATGATCATCCTGTCACAGAACTCCTCCGTGGAAACGCCCGGATCTATATAATCATTTAACCATTCCATTGGAACTAACATTCTATCTAACCTCCTGACTGCCTACTTGAACTGATTGATGAAACGCATATCGTTCTCATAGAACAATCTGATGTCATCTACGCCGTATTTGAGCATGGCGACACGCTCGACGCCAAGTCCGAACGCGAAGCCCGTGTATTTCTCCGTATCCAGTCCGCCGACCTTCAGTACGTTCGGGTGGACCATGCCGCAGCCGAGGATCTCGATCCAGCCGCTGCCCTTGCAGACCCTGCAGCCTTTGCCGCCGCACTTGAAGCAGGAAACGTCTACCTCAGCGCTGGGCTCGGTGAACGGGAAGTGATGCGGACGGAACTTGGTTCTGGTGGAAGTTCCGAACATCTGCTTCGCGAAGCTGTCCAGCGTTCCTTTCAGGTCCGCCATCGTGATGCCTTCATCTACGAGCAGGCCTTCGACCTGATGGAACATCGGGGAATGGGTCGCGTCCGGTGTATCGCAGCGGAATACTCTTCCCGGTGAGATCACCTTGATCGGTGGCTTCTGGGAAAGCAGTGTCCTGACCTGGACCGGTGATGTCTGGGTCCGCAGCAGGACATCCTCTGAGATATAGAATGTATCCGTCATATCTCTCGCCGGATGGTCCGGTCCCGCGTTCAGCGCATCGAAATTGTTGAATACGGTCTCGACCTCCGGGCCTTCGACGATGGAGTATCCCATATTCCTGAACACCCGGCAGATCTCATCCATGGTGATCGTCAGCGGATGCTTGACGCCCAGGCCTTCGAGCCTGCCCGGTTCGGTAACGTCGATCTTTTCTTTTTTGAACTGAGCCTCCTTCGCGGCCTGCTTAACGGCCTCGAACTTGTCCGCGAGCATCTTTTCGATCTCCGCGCGAACCTGGTTGGCCATCTGTCCGGTGGTTTTTCTCTCCTCCGGAGACAGTTTGCCCATGCCGCGCAGGATCCCGGTCAGTTCTCCCTTCTTGCCCAGGAAACGGACCCTGATCTCGTCGGTCTCGCCGTGCGTTTTAGCCTCGCTCAGCTGTGCTTTCGCTTCTTCCAGTATCTTGTTTAACTGTTCCTGCATGCCTTCTTCCTCTGTTTCTGTGAATGATTTATCTGATACATCAATACGCCGGCTGCAACCGCCGCATTGAGTGATTCGATATCTCCGTCCATCGGGATACGTACCCGCAGACCCGCTGCTTCCATCAGTTCTCCGCTGACACCGCTGCCCTCATTGCCGATCACGAGCGCAGCCCGCGAAGGCAGATCTGCCTCGAAGCAATCCTCCGCCTCTTCCAGCGCTGTCACGATCAGCTGCCGCTGGTCTTTCTCCAGCATCCGGATGAGTTCCGGTGCATCTACATCGGTGAGGACCGGCATCCGGAGGATGGATCCTGCCGCGGAGCGCACGGTCTTCGGTGCATAAAGGTCGACGCTGCCGGTCAGGGCGATGATCCCTCCGAACCCGGCGGCCTCCGCCGTACGGATGATCGTCCCTGCGTTGCCGGGATCCTGCAGCCGGTCCAGCACGACGACCGGACCGCTTATCTCCTCCAGAAAAGCAGCCGGGTCCGTCTGCGGTTTACGGACGACTGCTATGATCCCCTGTGAATGCACCGTACCTGACAGTTCTGCGAACAGTCTGCGATCCAGGAAGATGCATTTGTCCTGCGGGATCCAGGGTTCTGGTTCTTTCCCTAAGCAGGCAAAAATCTTCTCTATCATGATTCCCAGTTCCAGCGCATCTTTCAGAGGTTTCGTTCCCTCCAGCAGATACAGGCCGGTCTCATCGCGGGATTTCTTTCGGAGAAGCTTTAGGGTCTGTTTATATAGATTGTTCTCTCTGGAAGTGATAACTTTCATACATAGTCCGGGCCGGAAAACCCCGGTCCTTCAAGTACGCCAATAGCCGGTGGCATTTCACCGGCTATTGCAAACCTGTTTACTGCTTATCTCTTCAGGAAATCCGGAATATCGATGCCCGGGATATTATCGAAGGAAGCTGTGTTTCTGCTCGGAGTCGCCTGTACCTGTGGCTCTTCTGCATTCAGTTCCATCGTGTTCCTGATGTTCGGGATCACGGTCTCATTACGAAAATCCTTGTCTGTCGGCGGTTTCTCGAAGCCGGCCGCGATGACTGTGATCGCGATCTCATCCTGCATCTCTTCCTTGATGGAAGTACCGAGAATGATGATAGCGTTGTCGTCCGCCTCTTCTTCGATCCTGGATGCGACTCTGTCGACATCGTACATCGTCAGGCCTCTGCCGCCGGTGATGTTGATCAGGACGGCTCTCGCTCCGGAGATCTTCGTCTCGAGAAGCGGGCTGTTGATCGCATTGGATACAGCATCGTCCAGCTTGTTCTCGCCGCTGCCTCTGCCGACACCCATGTGTACGATCCCTCTATCCTTCATGATCGTGGTAACGTCCGCGAAGTCAAGGTTGATGAGTGCGTCATCGACGATGATATCTGAGATGCCCTGGACGCCCTGCCGGAGCACATCGTCCGCCAGTGAGAAGGCCTCGAGAAGAGAGGTCTGCTCCTGTACCGTCTCAAGGAGCTTGTCATTCGGAACGACCACGAGAGAGTCTACGTACTTCTTCAGGAATTTGATTCCCAGCTCTGCGTGTTCTCCACGTTTCTTACCTTCGAACCGGAACGGCTTCGTCACGACACCGACCGTGAGGATCCCCATGTCCTTGGCGATCTTCGCGATGATCGGAGCAGCTCCTGTACCGGTGCCACCGCCCATACCGCAGGTGATGAATACCATATCGGAACCGGAGATGAACTTCTGCAGATCCTCCAGATTCTCCTCCGCGGACTTCTGGCCAACCTCAGGATTACCGCCTGCGCCCAGTCCTTTTGTCAGCTTCTCGCCGATCTGGACTTTTGTCTCGGCTCTGTTCCTGGCCAGCGCCTGTTTATCTGTATTGACCGCGATAAATGTAACGCCCTGTATTCCTGCTTCGATCATCCGGTTGATCGCATTGCAGCCGCCGCCGCCAACGCCGATTACCTTGATCTCCTGCAGGTTCGATTCGCTTACTTCAAACTGTAACATTGAATACCTCCCGTATATTCTGAAACTATATGTAGTATATCATATTAATTTTAGGGCGTAAAGGAACAATAATTATTATCACCAATGTTTATGGTTCCTTTACTCACATCGTTCTGATACAGCTGATAAACGACGGCTTTCAGCTCTCCGCTCTCGATGCTGTGCATCAGGTTGTCGAACCGGCCTTTGCACACCAGCCCGTCAAAAATATATGCATCGACAAGGCTTCCCGTGATCTTGATCCTCTTGAAATAAAGATCTCCCTGTTCCGCAGCTTTGATCAGCTGCATCGCCTTCTTATACGGCCCGGTCTCCTTGACCTTGATCTTATCGCCCCGCTCCGCCTTGAGCACGGTCATATCCTCGATCATGGTCACTTCTTTCGGTTCTGCTCCCCGGCTGATGACCATCCCGGTCTCATCCGTGACCACATAGTTCTTCCGGTTGTTCTTAAGGTATCTTATGAACTGGGCTACCGCTTCTCTTTCTTCCACGGTGATCTCTACCGTCCCGGGCAGGTGCCGGTGGATCTTGACATCGCTGATATAGAGATTCTTCTTGATCCGGTGTTCCGTAAGCCATGGGTTCAGGAGAAAAATACTGTCCCCGGTCTCGATCCTCGAATTCTTCAGGATCTTCTTGTCCGGGACCGTCTTGTTCCCGATGATCGCGATCTCCTGGATCCCGAAATACGGCAGGTTCGCAACGCTAACGAACGCGGCGATGATCGCACAAAAAACCAAAAAACGAAGGACCCTGTGCTTCTTCTTATGCTTTCTCGGCCGCTTCTTCACAGGCGCCGGACGTTCTTCTGCCAGGGGCTCCTCGAAAGCAGGCTCTTCCTCAGCTTCTTCAGCTTCCTCGGCTTCCTCCGCATCTTCCCCGGCTTCTTCCTCCGCCTCCTCTTCCGGCGCAGGCTCCTCCTCCGGTTCTTCTTCCGGTTCCGCCGCTTCGGTTTCTTCGGCTTCTTCAGCTTCCATATCCTCAGCTTCCGCCGTTTCTTCCGTCTCTTCTGCCTCCGTTTCTTCCGGCTCCCCGTTCTGACGCACCAGTTCCTCCAGGTCCGTGTTTTTTATCTCCTCGGTCTTCCGGCTCATTCTTTGATATCCTCGAATATGGTATCACAAATGGTCTTCACGGCCTCGGGAGCACCGCAGGAGCGGCATCCCTCTGACATCTTCTTATGCAAAGGCTGGTCATCCCGGATCGATTCGATCCTTTTTGCCAGCGGATCATCATCCAGATCCTTTTCTTCGATCACTATGGCACCGCCCTTCTCTGCAACCGCCAGCGCATTATAATACTGATGGTTTTCCGCAGCCTCGGGGAACGGGATGAATATCGCCGGAACGCCGCACACCGTGACCTCCGCCACGGTCAGCGCGCCGCTGCGGCTGATGATCAGATCGCTTGCCGCGAGCCGCTCCGCCATATCGTAGATGTATTCCTCGATCATGATGTTTTCCTGCAGCTGCACGCCTTTTTCCTTCAGCTCCGTCTGGATCGCATCATAATAGTAGCTTCCGGCACCAAGCCAGATCTGCGTTCTCATATCACCGTTGTAGGCTTCGATGACCTTCAGCATCTCCTTGTTCAGCCGGCCGGCCCCCTGGCTTCCGCCGAATGCCAGGACCACGAAGGTGTCCTCCGGGATCCCGAGTTTCGCCCGGATCTGCGCCCTGTCGAGCTCTGCGAACTCCTTTCGGACCGGATTGCCGCTCAAGACGAGTTTCTCCTGATCCGGGAAATATTCGCTCGCTTTAGAGAAGCCAAGAAAGATCTTCCTGGCTTTTCGCCCGAGGAAACGGTTGGTTCTTCCCGGGATCGCGTTCTGCTCCTGGATATAGGTCGGGATCCCCTGTTTCTCCGCCATGGAAACGACCGGAGCGCTCGCATAGCCTCCGGTGCCGATCACGAGATCCGGTTTGAAATCCCGGATCAGTTTCTTCGCCTGGCCGCGGCCTTTCAGGACCCGCTTCACTGAGCGGATGCTTCCCCGCAGCGTCCGGCTGAATCCATCTGCGCTTATCAGCGTGATCTCGTACCCGCATTCCGGGACCAGATCCTTCTCCATACCGATCTGGGATCCGACAAAAAGGATCTCCGTATTTTCATCTCTTCTTTTGATTTCATCCGCGATCGCGACCGCCGGGTAGATGTGTCCGCCGGTCCCTCCGCAGGTCATGATCACCTTCATAGTGTTATACCTCCGGGTTCAGGCTTTTGCCTCGAGATGTTCAGCAGTACCCCTGCTGAGAACATGAATATGATCGTGCCGTTTCCACCATAGCTGATGAACGGCAGGTTGATCCCCGTCGCCGGCATGGAAGCCGTGACGACAGCGATGTTCAGGATCACCTGGATCGCGACCATGATCACGACACCGGACGCGAGCAGCAGCCCGTACTGATCCGGTGCGTTCAGCGCGATATGGATGCCTCTCCAGATGAATAAACAATACAGGGCGACCAGGCCCATGATCCCGATGAATCCGAGTTCTTCTCCTATGATCGCCAGGATGAAGTCGTTCTGCGGTTCCGGTAGATACAGGCTTTTTTGGACACTCTTGCCCAGGCCAAGTCCCGTCAGCCCGCCGGAGCCAAGCGCCAGCAGCGATTGTGCGACCTGGTATCCTTCCCCGTACATATCCTTGAAGGGGTCGATAAAGTTGGTCATTCTGGTATACCAGAATGAATCCTGCATATAAAGGATGATAGACGCGAGTCCGCCAACGCCAAGCGCCGCCGTGATCCATACATAGAGCCAGCGCATACCGGCGACCAGGAGCATGGCGACCGCGATCCCGCAGACCGTGATCGCTGTAGACAGGTTCGGCTGCCGGATGATCAAAAAAGCACATAGTCCAGTGATCAGAAGGACCGGAAGTACCCCCAGAAAAAAGGATCTCGCGCGGCCCGGACGCTCGCCCATGAACCATGCGATAAAAAGGATCAGGGCCGGCTTCGTCCACTCACCGGGCATGAATGTGACCGGTCCGACGCCAAGCCACCGCTTCGCGCCGTTGATCGTGATACCAACAAGCAGCACCGCGACCAGGGACAGTACGATAAACAACATGAGATAAGGTGCGATCTTCTTATAGACCCGGTAGTCGATGCAGATCCCCGCGCACATGAGAACAAGCCCTCCGAAGACCCAGATCCCATCACGGATCAGGTAATAAAAGGGCGTGTCATTCATGCTGATCGACGAATAGTAGCTGGCACTGAATACCATGACCAGGCCGAACGCCACCAGGATCAATGTGATCAGCAGGAACGGGAAATCGACCGATCTGTAGTTTAAGGATGCAATTGACGCACGCATGTCTTGAAGTGCTCCCCTCTTTGTTCGTAGCTTTTATACATATCCCAGCTGGCACACGCAGGTGACAGCAGGACTACATCTCCGGGCACGGCTTCTCTGACTGCCTCAGCCACACAGGCTTCCATATCCGGGCAGATCACGGTATTCGTGAACCCTTCCCGCTCTGCCGTCTGCTTGATCGCCTCCGCGGTCGTTCCCAGAAGCACCAGCTTCTTGACCCGGCCGGGGAAGGCCTGCACGAATTCTGTGAAATCCGATGCCTTGTCGTATCCGCCCGCAATCAGGATGATATTCTCCTTCATCGCTTCGATGGCTTTTATCGCCGCATCGGGGTTCGTTCCCTTCGAATCATTGACGAACCGGACGCCTCCATATTCTCCGACGTTCTCGATCCTGTGTTCTACACCCGCGAAGCTCTTCATCGTCTCACCGATCACCTCCGGCGATATCCCGCCGAAATAGCTGACCGCTGCCGCCGCGAGGGCATTCTCCAGATTGTGGGACCCCGGGATCAACAGCTCCTCGGCGCCGCAGATCTGTGCCTCCTGGCCTTTTTCATCCCGGATCACGATCTGTCCGTCCTTCACGAACGCGCCGAACGGGAGCTCGACCTTACGGCTGAACGGGACGACCGTCGCCGGGCAATCCTCCGCCAGAGCGTAGCAGAGAGGATCATCATAGTTGATGATGCAGTACTGGTCTGCGCTCTGCCGGTAAAAGATGCGCGCCTTCGCCTTGCCATAGTTCTCCATCGTCTTGTGGCGGTTCAGATGGTCCGGCGTGAGATTCAGGATCGCCGACACTTCCGGCCGGAATTCGTCGGTGGTCTCCAGCTGGAAGCTGCTGACCTCCGTCACGAGCCAGCCATCCTTCGATGCCTGCATGGAGCCTTGGATGACCGGTGTCCCAATGTTACCGACCACATAGGTCTCCTTCCCTGCCGCTTTATAGATCTCTCCGACGAGTGTCGTCGTAGTTGTTTTGCCGTTGGTTCCGGTGATGGCAACGTATTGTCCGTTCCCTATCCTATAGGCAAGCTCCAGTTCTCCGATGATCTCGGCCCCGCCAGCCTTTGCATCAATGATAAAGGGAAGATCCACCGGCACGCCCGGGCTCAGGATCAGCATGTCGTAAGCGCCCATATCCTTCGGTGTCTCCCCAAGCCATGCTTTCACAGCGCTCTCATTCAGCTTCTTAAGCAGGGCTTCATCCAACTGCTCCGTCGTCTTGCTGTCCTGGATATGCACCTTCGCGCCCATCTTCAGCGCGGCATCCATAGCCGCTATGCCGGACATGCCCATTCCTACGACAAGGACCCTCTTGTTTTTTAATACGTTACTGTTCATTTCCCCAGTTGCCTTTCCTTCGTTTCGTTATATCAACACGATCAGGCCGATGATGCTGCAAAGGGCTGTGAACGCCCAGAACATCTTCACGACCTGCGTTTCTTTCATTCCACACATTTCGAAATGGTGATGGATCGGCGCCATCTTGAAGATCCGCTTGCCATGCGTCATCTTGAAATAGCCGACCTGCATCACGACGGAGAGCGCTTCGATCACATAGAGCAGCCCTATGATCAGGAGAAGCAGCTCCAGCTTCATGACGATCGCCGCAGCTGCGACCCCGCCGCCAAGCGCCAGTGAGCCGGTGTCCCCCATGAATATCTTCGCGGGGTTTTTGTTAAACACCAGGAAGCCCAGACATCCTCCGCAAAGCGCCGCGAAAAACACGATCCCCGGGATCTGGTCCGACATGATCCCGTTTGGCATCCGGCTGAAGGTCAGCCCCGCGATCACGAAAGCTGCCGCTACCAGAGCGGTGACTCCGCCTGCAAGCCCGTCCAGCCCATCGGTCAGATTGACCGCATTGGTCATGGCGAGCACCGCGAACACGATGAACGGGACGTACAGGATCCCGAAATCCACATAAGTATCGACGCCGGGAATGTACACCAGACTTCCCTGGTCCGAGATCATCCGGAAGATCACCCCGAACGCGATGGCGATGATCATCTGAACAGCGAACTTCGGCTTCACCTTGAACCCCTCGTTCTGCTTCTTGATGACCTTCAGATAATCATCCAGGAAACCGACGAATCCGAAGCCCACGAATACCAGCAGGATGATGAGCAGACTGACGATCCTGGCATCATGTGCCAGAGCCAGACCGATCAGGGCGGAGACGCACGTTGCGATGATGATGCTGATGCCGCCCATGCTGGGGGTGCCGGCTTTTGAATAATGAGACTTCAGCCCCTCTTCCCGTATGTTCTGTCCCGCTTTCCTTCGCAGGAACGGGATCTCCATTTTCGTGATGACTACTGCGATCACAAAAGAGATCGCAGCTGTGATCAGTATTGCTATGGTCATGGTATTCTCCGATCTTCGACGAGTTTCTCCGCGACCTCTTCCAGCTTCATCCCGCGGGATGCTTTGACCAGGATCAGGTCATCCGGCTGAATG
Source organism: Bacillota bacterium (assembly GCA_017431395.1). Classification (GTDB taxonomy): domain Bacteria; phylum Bacillota; class Clostridia; order Peptostreptococcales; family Anaerovoracaceae; genus Lentihominibacter. Next base: position 19,848 of record JAFRLD010000201.1, read on the forward strand.
AGTTCTGCCTGCTTCTTCAGGAAGCCTTCTTTCGTCTCAAAATACACGGTCTTCGTATTGCCGCCCTGGCAGCCTTCTGCGATGTGTTTCGCCAGCGGTCCGATCGCGATCAGCTGATCGATCCCGCAGCTTCTGACAAACACTCCGACGCTGTAATGAAGCTGCTCCGTGTGCTCCCCGAGTTCATACATCTCCCCGAGGATCGCGACCCTGCGGCCGCTGCAGTCGCTCTTCTGGAGCACCTTCAATGCTCCCTTCATGGAATCCGGGCTGGCGTTATAGGTGTCATCGATCACGGTGATCGTGCTCCCCCTTAGAACGCGAAGCCTGTTTCCGGTCAGCTCTACCTTCGACAGTCCCTCGATGATCTCATCCGGGGAGATCCCCAGCTGTGTCCCCACCGCTGCCGCGACGGCTCCATTGAATGCGTTGTGCCGGCCGGGCACCGGGATCCGGATGTTCCGGCTGACCGTCTCATGCTCCAGCTTGAAACGGACCCCGTCTACGCCGTGATCCTCGATCTCTGACAGGATGAAGTCGCTCCGTCCATCCGTACCGATAAAGATCTGTTCATAGTCGCCGGCCGTGTTCCTGGGATTCAGGAACTCGTCATCATAAACGAACACCATTGTACCGCCCTGATCGGCAGAAAGCAAGTGTTTCGTGAGCTCCATTTTAGCCCGGAAGATCCCTTCCCGGCTGCCCAGGTTCTCCATATGTGAAACACCGATGTTCGTGATGACGCCGATCTGCGGCCGGACGATCTCCGCCAGCCGGTCGATCTCCCCGAAACCGCTCATTCCCATCTCCAGGACGACGGCGTCGCAAGTCTCATCCAGGTTGAAGATAGAGATAGGAAGTCCTATATCATTATTGAAATTTTTCAGGTTCCTTCCGCAGTTATACTTCTCATTCAGGACATAGTAGATCATATCCCGTGTGGATGTTTTGCCCACGCTTCCCGTAACTGCGACACGAGCCGGGTCCAGCAGGTCCAAATAGTATTTCGCGAGTTCTCCCATGGCATAGACCGTGTCATCTACCAGGATCGCGTTGACCTTCATCTCCTCGGTCAGTGCATCCGGATCGGAGACCAAAAGCGTCCTGCAGCCCTGCTCTATCACCTGCGGGATGAAACTGTGTCCGTCCCTGTTCTGCCCTTTGATGCACACAAACATGTCCCCGGGGCCACATTCCCTGGAATCGTGGCGGACCCCGCGGATCTCCGTTTCTTCACATGTGCGGATCAGCTTGCCTCCAGCTGCCTCAGCCACCTTATTGATACCGATCGCTTTCATTTCCGTCTCCTTTATCGTCCCTTAGATGTCGATACTCCCGCTCACTGACGGTAAAGATATACTTTCGTTCCCTTCACGACTTTGGTTCCTGCTACCGGATACTGTTTGATCACAACGTAGTCCTCGCCATAGTCCGCACTGTCATCCAGATCATATCGCAGTGACTTGCTTTCGAGGATCCCCGAAGCGTCACTGGCGTTCTTACCGATGAGATCCGGCACCTTGACCGTTTCATCATCGTCTTCCTTCTTCTTGGCATCCGTCGAGATGTTGAGATAAGGCAGGGCCTTGGTCAGCACCTTGTTGACCGCCGGCGCCGCTGTCACGCTGCCGTATCTGACCCCCTTCGGGCTGTCCACGATGATCAGGACCGCGATCTTCGGATCGTTCATCGGTGCCATAGCGATGCAGGAGGAATAGGTGTTGTCGCTGTATCCGACTCCGTCATCCCTCAGCTTGTTGGCGGTACCGGTCTTGGCTCCGACACGGTAACCTTCGACTGCAGCCGCAGCCGCACCGCCGCCATCCGCGACGAATTCCATGATGTCGCATACGGTTCTTGCCGTCTTCTTCGAAACCGTCCGCCGGACGAACTCGGGCTCAAATTCCTTGACTACATTGCCGTCCGAATCGGTCATCGCTTTGACAAGACGCGGCTTCATCAGCTTCCCGTCATTACCGAGGGAGCATACAGCCGTGATCAGCTGGATCGGAGTGACGGCAACACCCTGTCCGAAGCCGATGGTTGCCAGACCGACTTCTCCCGCGCTTGCCCGGTCCTGCAGGATCGCCTGGGTCTCGCCCGGGAAATCGATCCCCGTCGGCTGCGTGATCCCAAACACATCCAGATAATCATAGAATGTGTCGATGCCGATCTTCAGTGCGATCTTCATAAATACCGGGTTGCAGGAATTACTGACCGCTTCCTTCAGCGTTTCCGTTCCGTGCGAATCCGGATATGCCCAGCACTGGATGAACCGGCCACCGACCTTGTAGCCACTGTTGCATTCATATTTTTTCTTCATGTTGGTGATGTTCTCTTCAAGGGCTGTCGAAGTCGTGATCAGCTTGAAGGTGGAACCCGGCTCATACACGTCACAGATCAGCGAATTTCTCCACATGTCCGAGAGGTATTCCGACTGTTCCGCGTCGCTCAGCTCCTTGAACTTTTCCCGCGCATCATCTCCTGGAGGGAGCATCGGTTCGTTCAGGTCGAATGCCGGGGACTGGGCCATTCCCATGACATCCCCGGTCTCAACATTCATCACGATGCCGAGGGCCCGCTTCGCCTTGCAGCGTTTCACCGCATCGTCCAGAGCTTCCTCCAGATAATGCTGGACGACGTGGTCCAGCGTCGTGACCAGATTGTATCCATCCTTCGCCTTGTAGTACCGCTCTTCATCGTAAGTCGTCGTCAGCTGTCTGCCGCCGGTATCGGTATAACTGATCCATCTTCCGGAGATGCCGCTCAGGAAGGTGTTATACTCCAGTTCGAGCCCGGAAAGGCCCTGATTGTCGATGTTGACGGAGCCGATCACATGAGCGGCGCTCTCCCCGAGCGGGTAGTTCCGCTTCGTATCCTCTACGATCTCAATGCCCTTGGCCTTTGACTCCCTGATCCGGTCAGCCGCTTCCTTGTTCAGGCCTCTGGTCACGCAGACCAGCTTTTGCTCGGAGTTGAGGATACGGTTGATCTTCGTCTTCGGCACGTCGGTATTCTCCGCCAGCACAGCAGCGGTAGCCGCCATGTTTGCTCCGATCTCCGCACCGGTCTCTCCCGTTTTCACATTATCCGGACGGACCCAGATCGAATAGCAGGTAACGCTGACCGCCAGTTCTTCCCCGTTCGCATCATAAATGACGCCGCGCTCCGCCTTCAGCGTCTGGTCCTTCGTCTGCTGCTGGATCGCCCTGGCGGAATACTCCTCACCCTTCACGATCTGGATCCAGCCGACCCTGAACAATAAAGCCAGCAGGACGGCGAAGACGATCACGACTATGATCAGAAGATTTTTTTTGCTCCTACGGGATATCGACATGTTTCCTTTCCCTTTAAAAGCAATCCCGGACATAGTAAGATACGACGTCCGGGGTGCTTTGTGTTTGATTGTTTATTGATAAGCTTTAGCTTTTAGTACGTCTGCGAATCCCGCTGACGGGATATCCTCGCTGGTGATGTAGACGCATTTGCCCGTCTCTGCGGTCACCATTCCGAGTTCTTTCCTGGCCCTGTCTTCCACGTATCCGACGCCGTTTTTCGTCGACTCGCTGGACTGCAGGTTCTTGATCTCGTCCCAAAGCAGATTGTTCTCCGCCTGGACCTGCCCGATATCATACCGGATGGATGCCGCATAGGCGGTCATGACGATGAACAGGATCAAAGTCATCGAGATGACCAGCACGAGGATCAACCAGGCTTTCTGGTCCCTGAAGGCGTTGAGTTCAAAGCCTCGTGCCTGCTTGGCTGCCTGACGTCTCCTCTCGCGATGCTCCTTGCTCTCCTGAGGCTTCATGTCCAAGCCATATTTCTGATATTGCTGCTGGTATTCATACCATTGCTCAGGTGCAATCATCTACTCTGCCTCTTTTCTATAATACGCAGCTTCGCACTCCGGGATCTTGGATTCTCCTCCAGTTCCTTATCTCCGGCAGTGATGGGTTTCCCCGTTACTTTCCTGACATCGGTGACCTTCCCGCATATGCACACCGGAAGGTCTTTCGGACAGGTGCATGGATTCAGCCTCCTCGCGAAGGTCTCCTTCACGATCCTGTCCTCCAGTGAATGGAATGTGATGATGCAAAGCCTGCCCCCGGGCAGGAGCATGTCACAATACTCATCCACCGCTTCCCTCAGCTGGTCCAGTTCTCCGTTGACTTCGATCCGGATTGCCTGAAAAGTCCGCTTGGCCGGATGCGGCCCGTCCCTTCTGGCAGATGCCGGTATCGCCGCTTTGATCAATTCCGTCAGTTCCCCCGTCGTTTTGATCGGGCCCTGCGCCCGTTCACTGACGATAAAGTCCGCGATCCGGGAGGCCCATTTCTCCTCCCCGTAGGTCCGGATGACCCATGCCAGCTGATCCTTATCATATCCGTTGACGACATCATACGCGCTGAAGCTGTCGTCCCGGTTCATTCGCATATCAAGCGGCGCATCGTGCATGTAGGAGAAACCTCTCTCCGCGTTATCCAGCTGAAAAGAGGAAACGCCAATATCCAGTATCGCGCCGTCCAGTCCCGGGATCTGGTGTTCCTCCAGGATCTCCCGGATCTGGGTGTAGGTCCGGTGAGCGAAGATCTTTCGACAGGGGTATCCTGCCAGGTGTTTCTCCGCGGCCTCAAGCGCGTCCTGGTCCCGGTCGATACCGATCAAAAGACCTTTCGGTCCGATCCTCTCTGCGATCCCGGCCGCATGTCCACCGCCGCCCAGTGTGCCATCCGCATAGGTGCCGCCTTCCCGGATCCGAAGACCCTCCATGCACTCCTCGAACAGCACTGGCGTATGCTTAAAATCCATAGATACCAAGTCCTTCTGCCGCTTCACTGGCATCCATGAGCTCTCCGGTCTCCGGATCCAGCTCAGCCTCCCAGTTCTCCCGGCTCCAGACCTCGATCACCCGGTTGCTTCCGACGGTGATCAGGTCTTTCGTAATGCCTGCATATTCCCGCAGCTCCTGCGGGATCGTCAGCCGCCCCTGCTTATCGATGTCGCACTCCGCCGCGGACGAGAAGAAATGTCTCTTGACACGCCGGCTCGCCGGATTGCTTGTGGGCAGCTCATCCAGTTTATCTACGAATTTCTTCCATTCTTCGATCGTATAGATGGTAAGGCACTTATCAAGGGCTTTCGCGATGATACACTTGCCCCGAAGCTCCTCCCTGAACCTGGCAGGTACGATCAATCTGAACTTGCTGTCTATGGAATTGTTGTACTTGCCTACGAACATAGAGACACCTTTCCTCATACTATGCCACCATTTTAAGCCACTCCCCTCCATTTGTCAACCACTTTACTCCACCTCTCTACCATTCTATGTCCGGATGCTCCACACGGCATCCATTCACAGCTTCTTTTTTTATGCAAAAACTGGTCCAAAACTCCTCAGATGCCTTGAAAACACTTGAACGGAGCGATTCCGGGGTGTATGATGTTAATGTGTTTGATTCATTGTTAGCTTTAGTGGAGGAGCATCCCATGAAACGTTCGGGAAAGTTATTATTCATCATCTCAGTATTCTGCATCATCCTCACCCTTGCGGGCTGCTCGACGAAAGACAGCGACCGGGATTTCAGTGGCGATTATGATGTTGATTCGCTGCAGACCGAATATGCGGATCAGCTTGTGCGGGATGGTGCGGAAACCGTCATCGGCACCGTGGAGATCGCCGGTTCTGAGAACGACTATACCGTTACGGTCGATGAGAAAAAAATCGTCTCCAACGAGAACTATGAAGACGGATTCTACATTGCAGACCGGAACATAACCAACGACTACCCTCTGGGAAGTGATCTGGGGATCGTGGCACTGCAGGATGGTGCTCCTATCGTTTGCACGGCGGATGAGTTTATGAAGAACCATTCAGGGGATACGGAGTCCCTCTACACGGTCTACCTGATCGGAGATGTGGTCGAACTGATCCTGCCGCTGGATCCGAAGACTCAGGCAATGAGCAAATAAATCCGGAGGAATCTATGCCTGTACCTGATCCTGTCGCTTTCACCATCTTTCACATAGACATCATGTGGTACGCGATACTGATCTCCTGTGGGATCGCTCTCGCGACCTTTTTGTGTTGCGTCCGTGCGCCGAAGCATGGTCTGACTGCGGATCAGGTCCTGAACCTCGTCCTCATTTCCGTTCCCGCAGGCATCATCGGAGCCCGCCTCTATTACGTGCTCTTTCATCTTGATTGGTATGACGACTTCTTTTCTGTCATCAATCTCCGCTCCGGCGGACTCGCCATTCACGGCGGCCTGATCGCAGGACTCGGCACCGCTGCCCTGCTCTGCTATTTCTGGAAGATCCGGCCCCTCAGCATGCTGGACCTCACCGCCCCTTCCATCGCCCTCGGCCAGTGCATCGGCCGCTGGGGCAACTACTTCAACTCGGAAGCCCACGGCGGTCCGACGGACCTCCCCTGGGCCATCACGGTCGACGGCCAGTCCGTCCACCCGACCTTTCTCTACGAGTCCATCTGGTGCTTCCTGCTGTTTCTGTTCTTATTGTGGCTGGACCGGGATGGATTTGTTGCAGGGAAGGGTGCAAAGGCTGGTTCTGCCGGACAGCGCGGCGCTGGCAAGGCGGGCAAGAACGCTGCCGGGGCCTCTGGCAAGACCTCTGCCGGAGTTGCTGGCATGCGACGCGGCGCCTTCGAAGGCCGCATCATCCTCACTTACGGCATGCTCTATTCGGTCGAGCGCTTTTTCGTCGAAGCCCTGCGCACCGACAGCCTGATGATCGGCCCGTTCAAGCAGGCCCAGGTCATCAGCCTCGTCATCTTCGCCGTCTGCGCCATTTCTTATGTGATCCTGCGGCATCGGAGCCGGGCTGCATAGTAGGGGCACGGTCCAGCGGCACTGTCCACACTTTAGGGCACGGCCCAACGGCTCGGAATTGTAAAAAACAGCTGATTTCGACCCCTTTTTTACAAAAAATCTAAGGGAAATTGTAAAAAACAGCTCTGTAGACAGCTATTTTTACAATTTTACAACCCCAAAATAGTAATTAATTGGTAATTTGATAACTATAAATTACAGAAGTAACATATATTGTTAATAAATAACAATATATTACATCTATAGTTGTAAAAACCATTGAAAAATCAACGTTTTTTTACAATTTTCGAAGGAAAAATTGTAAAAACCGGCTTGTATGACCGAGGTTTTTACAATTCCCCCGAATTGGAAACAAATAATAGGTTAGACATTAAACAGGAAATGACAGATGTCTCCATCCTTGACCTCATAGTCCTTGCCCTCAGACCGGAGCCACCCGTGCTCCTTGGCCGTAGAGAGTTTGCCGCCCGCCTCCATCAGCTTATCATAGGCGATGGTCTCGGAACGGATGAAGCCCTTCTCGAAATCGGTGTGGATCTTGCCGGCGGCCTGTGGCGCGAGCGTACCGCGCTTGATGGTCCAGGCACGGGTCTCGTCCTCGCCGGTGGTAATGAATGAGATCAGATCGAGCAGCGCATAAGAAGACTTGATCAGCTTCTCGAGGCCAGCTTCTTCGATGCCGAGCTCCTCCAGGAACATCTCCCGTTCCTCGTCGTCAAGCTCCGCGAGCTCTGCCTCGACCTTGGCACAGATGACCACGACCTGGGAACCTTCTGCCTCAGCATATTCCCGGACGGCTTTCACGTATTCGTTATCTTCGCCGGATGCGTCCTCTTCGGAAACATTGGCCGCGTAGATGACCGGCTTGTAGGACAGCAGGTCCAGACTTTTGACGAACGCTGCCTCCTCATCGTCCAGCTCCATAGCCCGGGCGGAGGTCCCCTCCTCGATGAACGCAGCGACCCGCTTCAGAAGATCCAGCTCCTTTTGCAGGGACTTGTCGCCCTTCAGATTCTTCGTCGTCTTCTGGATGCGCCGCTCCAGCACTTCCAGATCCGAAAGGATCAGTTCCATGTTGATCGTCTCGATATCAGAGATCGGATCGATCTTCCCGTCCACGTGGACCACATTCTCATCTTCAAAGCACCGGACCACATGAACGATCGCCTCTACCTCCCGGATGTGCCCTAGGAATTTGTTGCCAAGCCCCTCGCCTTTGCTCGCCCCCTTGACGAGCCCCGCGATATCACAGAACTCGATCGTCGTATAGATCGTCTTCTTCGAATGGTAAATCTCCGAAAGCGTCGTGACCCGCTCATCCGGCACGGTCACTACACCGATATTAGGCTCGATCGTGCAGAACGGATAGTTCGCCGCCTCTGCTCCAGCCTTTGTGATCGCATTGAATAATGTGCTTTTGCCAACATTTGGCAGTCCAACGATTCCCAGTTTCATATATTATTACATCTCCTTTGAGAAACTACTTATTGCAAATGCTACCGTTTTCATTGTATTCGACGGAACGAACAATATCAACCTATAGTTCGTGCTCTCCACTAATTAATTGCCGTCGCCTTGGCGAGACTCGTGTTTCTCGCACCATTCTCCCAGCTGATCAAGGATAGGGATCAACTCATCGCAGGCCTCCGTGGTCTCATATTCCACGCGGATAGGCACCTCCAGGTATTCCTTCCTGATCACGAGCCCTGCCGCTTCAAGTTCCCTGAGAGCCTTAGCAAGAACCGTATTGGACACCCCGTCCATCCTGTTTTTTAGCTTATTGTATCGGGTAGGGCCGCTACTGTTGAGAGCACAGATTATCTGCATTTTCCATTTGCCCCCTATTAGCTCCATGGCGCGGTTCAGAGGGCATGTTTCCAGACATGGACAATCGTAATGTGTTTCTATCATGGTAAGTTTCTCCTGACCTGATCATAAAAAACTGCGTTCTTGTTATTCCAACAATAATACTATACTATATAACAAAAGAACATCAAGTACTATTTTATTACTTAGGGACAAAACATGGGATCATTTATTCAAGGGTATACGATCGGCCTGGCATATGTAATGCCCATTGGCGCACAGAACATATTCGTTATAAACACCGCATTGACTCAAAGGACCGGCTATCGTTGGATGACCTCTTTTATAGTCATCTTCTTCGACGTGATCATTTCTCTGGCCTGTTTCTACGGTGTAGGGACCGTCATGGAAAGCAACAAATGGCTCCAGCTCATGATCCTGGGACTCGGTTCGGTCATCGTAATGTGGATAGGATTTAATATCTTTCGTGATAAGAGCGATCTTCAGGGCAACCAGGGGAAAGCGGAACTACCCTTCCTGAAGATCGTCAGCACCGCCTGCGTGGTCACCTGGTTCAATCCTCAGGCCTGGATCGACGGCAGCATGATGCTTGGTGCCTTCAGGGTCTCCATGAATGCATCAGACGGTGCGGTCTTCATCATCGGTGTATGCCTCGCCTCCATCACCTGGTGGATCGTGATGCCGACTGTGGTAGCGCTCTTCAAATCAAAGATAAACGACACGATATTCCGCTGGATAAACATCATTTGCGGTCTGGTCATTATGGCATATGGAGTGAAGCTCTTCGTAAACTTCATAGAATTGCTCAGGGTGATGTTCTGAGATGCAAAGGCTGGTCATTCCCCCAAATCATCCCCCAGCGACTTGCCGCTGTTGGAGGCCTTGGCCGGGGCCAGGGTCAGTCCGATGACGCCGGTCAGGATCAGCGCGCCGCAGAGATAATGGTACCAGTTCAGCGGCTCGCCCAGGATCAGCGCACCCGCGATGATGGACACCAGCGTCGAAGCGCTGTTGAAGACGGTGCACTGAACGATCTCCATGTGCGCCAGCATGTAGGCCATGAACTGGGCGGACAGGAGGATGCAGCCGACCCCGAGGAACGAGACCCAGATGACGAACTGCGGATGATAGAGCGGCTCGACCAGACTTTGCAGATCATGGTTCACCAGTGCCCGGATCAACGCGGCTCCGAAGAAAATGGGACATCCGCTGACCGCGATGCACTGCGTGATCTCGATCGGAGCGAACACGCCCCGGATATATCTGGCTGACACGTTCTGGCAAGCCATGAAGATGGCGCTGATCGTCATGATGATCAGGCCGGTCACGTTGAGATGGATATCCGTCGCGTTGAGGATGACCAGCACGATAAGGGCTGCCACCGTCAGGACGACAAAGAAATTCTGCAGCGGCGTGGATCTCTCACCGAGGGTGATGCGCCCGATGATCTTCGCGAAGATCGGGACCATGGCGTAGACGATGGCCCCTTCGATCGAAGTGGCGAAATACATGGCCAGGATCTGCAGGATCATGAACGCGATATAAAACGCAGCCGTCTGGTACAGCTTCGCCCTGGGCCTTCCGGGACGTGTCTCGGGATATCTTCCGATCGCTTTGTATATAGCTGTGAAGATAATAACGCTGATCAGGGCCGCGGCATACCGGTAGGCCAAAACGATCAGCGTGTCACCATAAGGCACGCACTGCTTTATCCCGAAAAATGAAAACCCGACACAAAGGGTAAAACTCAGCCCGGCCAGGTACAGGCTCACCTTGCTGACTTCCTTTGTTTTCGCGCTCATAAGAAAACACCTCTTACAAAAATCTCGATTCCGATAAATATCAAAATGCATCCGCCCAGGATCCCGGCTTTGCCGGCCAGCTTCGCACTGAGCTTCCTCCCTGCGGTGAGTCCGCCCATGCAGATCAGGAGCGTCACGGCCGCGATGATCAAGGCACAAACGAACGCTGCTGCCGCGCTGTACCCTGCGATGGCGAATCCGACCGAAAGCGCATCGATGGAGGTCGCGATCCCCTGCAGCAGGAGCACGCCCATGGTGAGGACCGCCGCGGTTTCAGGCTCGGTCGTCTCGCCGGGGGCATCCTCAGGCTCCCCGCCCCGGATCGCGTCCAGCAGCATCTTGCCCCCGATCCAAAGGAGCAGGAGCAGGGCGATCCATGGGATGAACTTCTCGAACACGCGGAACTGCCGCACCAGCTCATGGACACAGAACCAGCCGATCACCGGCATCAGGAATTGAAAAAACGCATAGGTCCCGGCGATCAGAAACTCCCGGCTGCGCCGCATCCCGGGTTCGTTCAGTCCATTCGCGATAGAAACCGAAAACGCGTCCATGGCCAGGCCGACCCCGAGCAGGATGCTGTTGAAAACAAAAGTGATCATCTGCCCGCGCCTCCATCCTCAAGAAACGGTTCTACCCGGTAGAACGGGAAACCGATCACATTGTCCAGGTCTCCGTCGATATGATCGACGTACCTGCCGAAGGTCTCTTGGATCGCATACCCTCCGGCCTTATCATATGGCTCTGGCGTCTGTACATATGCCCGGAGTTCCTCATCGGTATAAGTCCCGAAATACACATCCGTCACATCATAGAGGCAGGTCTTCATCGCGGGCTCCTGCGCGCTATCGATCACGCAGACCCCTGTGATCACCTGATGGGCATGCTCCCGGAGCATCGTCAGTGTCCGGAAGGCCTCCTCCTCATCAAGCGGCTTACCGATGATCTCCCCTTC
>JAFRLD010000202.1 GCA_017431395.1 Bacillota bacterium
CCATGTTGGTGTAGCCCTCGGCCTTGTTGTTGCCGCCGAAATTGTCCACCGCCGAGATCTTGCGGACCATCTTGGTCAGCGTTTTTTGCTTCTCACTCTTCTCGTACATCTCCCGGGCGAAGACGTTGAACTTCTTCAGCAACCGGTCCATCTGGGACAGGTCGATGACGGAGAGGGTAGCGATCTAGCCGTCGCCGGAGCTCTGGCACTGCTTCTGGAAGCTGTCGCAGACGACCTTGCCCAGGGCTGCCCCGTCCGCCTCCGGATGCTTGGCCAGGTAGTTGCCGATGGCCGTATAGTCCCAGCCGGAGCCGGGCTCGCTCTCCTCAGAGCCGATCATGTAGTCTGCGTAGGAAGCCGCGATGTTGGCGGTCTCCACGGTACCCATCAGGCAGGCATCGAAGCCGATGAACTCGAACGTGTCCGTCAGATCGCCGCCCTCCAGAGTGCTGAGCATGGCCGCGTCGATCTCTCTGAGGGACAGGGAGTCATCATCCGCCAGCTCATCGAAACAAACGCCCGCTATGCTGCCGCCGCCGTGATCCCAGAAGATCACGCCCATTTTCTCCGCCGGATATTTTTTGATGCCCCAGTTCAGGAAATTGGTCAGGGTCTTCGTCCGTCCCATGGAAGCCTGCTTGACCTCGCCGACGGGCTTCATCTTGCCGTTTTCGATCACGAACCTGCCCAGGGTCTCGCTGTCGATCTTCTTGTTATGCCAGCCGTCCGCACCCCCGGTCTCTATGACGAACCGCACTTTATCGCTCGCGGAGGCAGCGCACATCTCCTTGATATCACCGGACGCCATGCCGCCAAAAAACCAGCGGGACTCCAGGTCAGAACCGCACAGGTAAACGAAGATCGTCCAGGTATCCGGATCGCCCATAGGAACCGGATCCTTGATCTGCGGCCGCTTGATGCTCATCTTTCCCGTGTCCTCGTCCACCTTGATGGAGAGGCCCGCTTTCGTCTTTTTCACCCCGCCGTTTTCTTCATCATCGCATGCGCAAAGGCTGGCCATAGCGAGGACCAGACTCAGGGCCAAGACGACCCACAGGAACCATTTCTTTTTCGGGATCATGACGTACCGTCCTTTCGTGAAAACAGGCACTGGATGAGGATGCCGTTTCAAATCTGCTGTTAGTATAGAATGCGTTAAGATGTCCTGTCAACGGACGGAGAATAAAGTGGGGGAGGAACGGCGTTTTGACCCGCAGTTTCGTTGACATTGCTGCGGTTTTCTTTTATAATATGAACTTGCAGTTCGTTTCTGCCGGATTTTCGTGTGCGCAGATTCGAGACCGCATAATAAATAAAAAGGAGAGTTGATCAATGGCTGAGATCATCAACGAAGAAATCATCTTAACGCAAGAAGGATATGACAAAATCGTCGCGGAGCATGAGGAACTGGTCGCAGTGAAACGTGCCGAAGTGGCGGAGAGAATAAAAGAAGCGATTTCATACGGAGATATTTCTGAGAACGCAGAATATGACGCTGCGAAGAACGAACAGGCAGAGCTGGAAGAGAGGATCATTTATCTTGAGAACATGATCCGCAAGGCGAAGGTCGTTCAGGACGAAGATGTGAAGGGTGACACCGTAGGCATCGGCCTGAATGTCGAAGTCAAGAACGTCGAGACCGGACAGGTCCAGAAGTTCAGCATCGTCGGCGCGACAGAATCCGATCCGTTCAGCGGCAAGATCACCACGGAATCCGCCGTCGGCAAGGCACTGGTCGGTCACGGTAAGGGTGAGGTCGTCGCGGTCGAAGTTCCGAACGGCATCATCACATATGAGATCACAGAAATCAGCAAGTAAACAGGAGACAGGAGGTCCCAATGCATTGGTCAGATAAGATTGCAGACAGAGTCATCAACAGAAACCCGAATAAGGAAGAGTATGTATGTGCTGCCGGTATCAGCCCGTCCGGGTCGATCCATATCGGTAACTTCCGTGACATCGCGACCGCTTTGTTCGTATGTCAGGCACTGGAGAGAAAAGGCAAGAAGGCCCGCCTGCTCTTTTCCTGGGATGAGTATGACAGATTCCGTAAGGTCCCGGTGAATGTCGCCGCGGTCGATCCGGAGAACAAATTCGAGGGTTACATCGGACTGCCCTACAAGGATGTCCCGAACCCGTTCGACACAGAGGAGACCGACTACGCGGACTACTTCGAGAAGGAGTTCATGAGATCCATCGACAAGTTCGGGATCACCATGGATTACCGGTATCAGGCGGATATGTACCGCAGCGGTAAATATAAGGAACACATCATCACAGCGCTGAAGAAGCGCGGTGAGATCTTCGATATCCTGGACAGCTTCCGGACACAGGAAGCCCAGCCGGGAGAGAGAGAAGCTTACTATCCGGTCAGCATCTTCTGCCCGCACTGCGGCAAAGATACGACGACGATCACATCCATCAATGAGGACTGCACGGTAGCGGAATACGAATGCGAGTGCGGACACAAGGGAACCTTCGATTTCACGAAGGACTTCAACTGCAAGCTGGCCTGGAAGATCGACTGGGCTATGCGCTGGATGTACGAAGGCGTCGACTTCGAGCCGGGCGGCAAGGACCACGCGAGCCCGGGCGGCTCCTATGACACCAGCCGTGTCATCTGCAAGAAGATCTACGATTATGAGGCTCCGACGTTTGTTGGCTACGAGTTCATCGGCATCAAGGGAACCACCGGCAAGATGTCCGGTTCCTCCGGCCTGAACCTGACCCCGGAGACTCTGCTGAAGCTGTATGAGCCGGAGATCATCATCTGGCTGTATTCCCGCTGCGAGCCCCAGAAGGCGTTCAACTTCTGCTTCGACGACGAGATCCTGCGTCAGTACTTCGAGTTTGACAAGAAGTACAACCAGTACGTGGACGGGACCGCCAATGAGCACGACAAGACCGTCATGGAGAACGCCCTGATGTTCGGACCGCGGATCAAGACCGTACCTATGTCCCTGCTGGTGCAGCTGGGTTCCATCGTAGACTTCAACGTCCCGATGATCGAGACCGTCTTCGAGAAGATCAACCAGCCGTATAAGTATGAGGATTTCAAAGACCGACTGGACCGTGCGAAGTTCTGGCTCGAGGAGTGCGCTCCGGAGAACGCCAACAAGCTGAGAAAGACCAGAGACTGGGATACCTACAACAGCCTGGACGAAAACGGAAAGAAGGAGATCGAGCTCCTCTACAACTATCTGGCGAACGAGGAGTACGACCTGGATGCCCTGAACGCAGAGCTCTACGCCATTCCGAAGCAGATCTTCGGCGAGGACAGAGAGGATCTGAAGAAGCTGCAGGGTGCCTTCTTCAAGAGCGTCTACAAGATGCTGATCGATAAGGAGAGAGGTCCGAGACTCTACCTCTTCCTCTATGCGATCGATAAGGAGAGATTTCTGCCTCTGCTGGACTTCTCCTATCCGCAGACGGAAGAAGAGAAGGCGATCGACGCTGCAGCAGCAGCTGGTCCGGCCGAAGAGAAGAAGGAGCGCGTTTACGGCGATCCGGATCCGGTGGCACCGATCACACAGCCGAACATCTCCATCGATGATTTCTTCAAGATGGACATGCGTGTCTGCAAAGTCCTGAAGTGCCAGGAGATCCGCAAGGCCCGCAGCAACTTCAAGCTGACCCTGTTCGACGGCGAGAAAGAGCGCGTCATCGTCTCCAGCCTTAAGGGCGAATATGAGCCTGAGGAACTGGTCGGCAAGAAGATCATCGTCGTGGCCAACCTGGAGCCGGCCCGTATGACCGGTGTCGAATCCGAGGGCATGTTGCTGGCGGCGACCAACAACGCCTGCGGCTGCAAGGTCATCTTCGTAGACGATATGGTACCGGAAGGGACCCGGATCTGCTAATCGCGTTGGGACCCAGAGGTTGACCATGAAAAACCACAAAGGTGAATTGTTATTACTGCTGGCCTCCATCATCTGGGGGTCAGCTTATATTTTTCAGAAGATGGGGATGGACTACGTGGGTCCGTTCACGTTCGGGTTCTGCCGTTTTTGCCTCGGCGCCCTGGCGCTCGCGCCGGTGATCTGGGTGTTTGACCGGGCGAGGGGAAAGAAGGCGGCCGGATTCCCGGATACAGGCGCCGGGCCGGCGGAGTCTGCTGGTGGGACGGCGGAGTCCCTTGCTGGTGGTGAGCTCGCTGCGCGGGCCGGGACGGTGGATATAGGCGCTGGGATGCCGGAGCCTGCCGGTGGGGACCTCGCCGCGCGGGCTGGGATCCTGTCCGACCGGACGCTCCTCGTCGGGAGCATCCTCTGCGGCCTGACCCAGTTCGCAGCCGGAAGCCTGCAGCAGATCGGCCTGGTCTACACGACCGCCGGCAAGGCCGGCTTCATCACATCCATGCATATCGTGATCGTCCCGATCCTGATGATCTTCCTGCGGCGGAAGGTCGGCTTTCACATCTGGATCGGCGTGGCCCTGGCCGTGTTCGGCATGTACCTGCTCTGCATCACGGAGGGGTTCCGCCTGCACCTTGGCGATGGGCTGGTGTTTGGGTGCGCGTTCGTCTATGCGGTCCAGCTTCTTCTGATCGATTATTATGCCGTGCGGACCGATCCGCTTCGTTTAGCTGCCTGGCAGTTTCTCCTGGCCGGCCTGATGTCCGGCGTGTGCATGCTTATCTTCGAGGACTTCGTCTGGGCGGCGATCATCGCCTGCGCGGTCCCGATCCTCTACACCGGATTCCTGGAAGTCGCCGCTGC